>JAUHXX010000391.1 GCA_030426825.1 Bacteroidia bacterium
GACTCTTGGTCAACAGAACAGCTATTCTATTATTTTTTAGGATTGATTGTACTTATTGTTGTTACGTTATTCGTAGTAAAAAAGAAAAATAATCATCCAGAATGGAACAGGTTAATAGTCAACTTACCATTTTTAATGGTTGGATTAATACTAGTCCATTATTTTGAAGATATGAATTGGTTGGATTTGACATGGATCGCTAACCTCATTCTTAACGTGTATATTCTTGTATTTGCAGCAAATGCCATGATTAAAGGTTCTAATAATAAAAATGTATTTTATATGCTGTTTGGATTGTTCGCTGCAACTTATCTAATGTGGTTTCGATATTTTGATATGGAGTATTCCTTCTGGTTCAAAGGAATCTTCTTCATAATAGTAGGAGCAGTGTTTATGTTAATCATGTCCATTGCTAAAGATGATCTTCAAATTGATGAGTAATGGATAGGACTAAAAAAATAGGTTTTCTTGCATTTGCATTAGTTATTCTTGCCATACCTGTTTATCTGATGATGAGTTCAGAGGCAATTTTAGAAGATGGTCACCGACATAAAATCAGGTTAGAAGGACGTGATCCTTTTGATCCGTTCAGAGGCAAATTTTTGCGTTTAAATTTTAATGATGAGATAGCTTGCATTGACTGTTCTGAAGGTGAAGAGGTGTATGTTCTTTTAGAAAAAGGTGAGGACGGCTATTCATTTTTTAGTGAAGGCGTAAAAGAAAAACCGACCCATTCAGATTATTTTAAAGCAACTGTAGAACGGGTTTATTTAGATAGGGCAAGAGTCAAGATTGACACCCTTACCAAGTATTTCATCAATGAGGATAAAGCCAAGAAAGCAGAAGATATTTTGCAAAGTTATACCCGTCAAAAGCCAGATGAAGTTTACTTGGCGATAAGAGTTTTGGATGGAGAGGCAAGATTAGAAGATATTTTTATCGAAGAAACACCTTTTCTTGAGTTTTTGGATGAATGGGAATAATAGTTGTCTCTAAATTTTGGGTTCCCAAAAAGCATAAAGCTATTACACTTTGGCCATTTATTATTGTAAAAAATAAAGCCCTAAAAAGTGATCTGAGTTTATTGAATCATGAAAAAATTCATATTCAACAACAAATCGAATTATTAATTATTCCTTTTTATTTATGGTATGGAGCAGAATTTCTGATTAATCTTATTAGAGGTTATTCAAGGCATGAATCCTACCGAAATATAAGTTTTGAGAAAGAGGCTTATAGTAAGGAGTTAGACTTCAACTATCTAAAGAACAGAAGGTTTTGGAATTTTTTAATTTACTTTGGGAAAAAAGTTAACGATCCAAGTCAAGGTAAAAAATAATCTTCCAGCTATCTTAATATTGCTGCTTTCACTCATGAGCGGCATTATTGCTCATTTTTATTTTGATATGAAGTCAAGTTTGAGCCTATTGCTCATTATTGGCACGGTTACAGTTATTCAATTGATTCCGAAATTTTCAGTTCACAAAATTGCTTCCCCATTATTTATAGCGTCTATTGTCTTTTGGTTTTTTAATCTGGGGCTTTTCTTGTCGTCAATAAATGATAGCAGAAATAATCCCGAATATTTCGGTGATATTGCTGATCGCTCGAATAAAGTTGTAGTGAGGATAGTTGAGCCAACTGTTGAAAAAGAAAAATCCATTAAGTGTGTAGTAGAGGTCCTGCAAATTGATGACGCCGTGGTATCTGGAAAATCCCTGATCTATTTTGAAAAGGACACTGCTTCAAGGGATTTGAAATACGGTGATGTTATTTGTTTTGAAGGAAATTTCAATGAAATATTTGCGAATGGAAATCCACATGAATTTGATTACAAAAGATACTTAGCCATTCATGATATTCATCATCAGGCTTATATCAAATCAGGCAATTGGATTAAGCATGGTGAAAAGGCTAATTTTCTGTTTCAAAAAATATTTAGTTTACGACAATACCTGAGCCATGAGTTAGCACATTTTGGCTTAGAAAATAAGAATTTAATGGTGGCAAATGCTTTGCTTTTAGGGCAAAAAGAGTATTTGGATAAAGATGTTTTGAGGTCGTACTCAAGTGCAGGAGCAATGCACGTTTTAGCTGTTTCTGGATTACATGTTGGAATTGTCATGTTGTTACTAAGTTTTTTACTTAGTCCGATTAAGAAATGGAGAAGAGGAAAGGTGGTGTTTTTAGGGTTAATGTTAGGGGGGATTTGGTTTTACGCGATAATTACTGGCTTGTCTCCGTCTGTTTTAAGAGCAGCTGTAATGTTTTCGTTTATTGTGGTAGGCAAAGAATTGCAAAGAGATACTTCTATTTACCAATCAATTTTAGTATCGGCATTTATTCTTATTGTCATTGAGCCTTATATTATTTTTCAAGTTGGATTTCAGCTGAGTTATTTGGCAGTAATTGGAATCGTTTATATCCAACCAAAAATTGCCAATTTATTTTATGTCAAGCATGTAATACTAGATAAAGCATG
>JAUHXX010000392.1 GCA_030426825.1 Bacteroidia bacterium
TTGCCTGTCGCTTCAGTAACTAACGAAAAGGAGTTGCCAGTAATTGCTACTGAAAATAAAATCAATTTAGATATTGCCGTAAATGACAACGAATTCAATTTAGATCGAATCATTATTCGGGTCAATGAAGTTCCATTAAATGGAGTTGAAGGATTTTCGTTAAAAGATGAAAAGACTAAATCCTTAAATAAGACCATTCCCATTCAATTGTCTCAAGGCAAAAACGCTATTTCTGTGAGTGTATTGAACGAAAAAGGCGTGGAATCCTTGGCGCATACCGTAACGGTAGATTATCAATCTAACCAACAAAAGCTTCCTAATTTATATCTATACACAATTGGTGCTTCAAAATATAAAGATGATAAGTTCAACTTAACTTATGCGGCAAAAGACGCACAAGATGTAGCCGCTCTATTTGATAGCACATCTGGAGTTTTTAATAAAGTTATTGTTAAATCAGCTGTAAATGAAGAGGTGAATAATGAATTAATCAGTAGTTGGAAAGACGAGCTCAATAAAACGACAGTAGATGATATTGTTTGTGTCTTCTATGCTGGGCACGGTATTTTGGATTCAGATTTGAATTATTATCTGGCATCTTATAATATTGATTTTCAGAATCCAGCTTCGAACGGAATACCTTATGAGTCGTTTGAGAATTTATTGGACGGTATACCTGCAAGACGCAAGTTGATGATGATTGACGCCTGTCATAGTGGTGAAATTGATAAAGAAGAACTGGTTGCTGTTGAAGAAAGTTTTACTGACGGAAATGAGGAAGATTTAACCTTTAGAGCAATCAATTCATCAGCAACTCAAAATTTAGGACTCAACAATAGCTTTGAACTGATGAAAGAGTTGTTTACAGATATTCGAAAGTCTTCTGGAGCTGTGATCATCTCATCTGCCGGAGGATTAGAATTCGCAATAGAAGGTGATGATTGGAATAACGGTGTTTTCACTTACAGTTTTCTGACTGGAATTAAAGAAATGAAAGCAGACCTCAATGGTGACGGTTTTATTCACCTTAGTGAAATGAACGATTTCGTTAGAGAGGAAGTGTTTACACTTACTAAAGGGAGACAAAACCCTACAAATAGGGCAGAGGTGCTAGAAACTGACTGGAGAATTTGGTAAACTATGCCGGTTCAGGTCCGTCAATTACTACGTAATATCTCGGATCGTCAACATCTTCAACAATGACATCATTAAACTTGGCACTGGCTTTTTTCAAAATCCTTACACAGTCAGGACTTAAGTGCTTCAAAGTAATTGACTTTCCAGCCTTTTCGTAACGCTCAACCAATCCAAAAATGGCTTCAATGCCTGAGTTATCTGATACTTTTGATTCTATAAAATCAATTTCAATCTTTTCAGGATCTTCAGCCACATCAAACTTTGAAACAAAGGTTTGTACAGATCCAAAAAATAATGGTCCCCAAATTTCGTAAACCTTGGTACCATCTTCTTTTATACTTTTTCTAGCTCTAATTCTTTTCGCGTTCTCCCAAGAAAAAACAAGGGCAGAAACTATAACACCCGCAACTACAGCAATGGCCAAATCGAATATCACCGTCATTCCTGAAACTAAAATCAACACAAAAGCATCTGTTAAAGGAATTTTTGGAAGAATTCTAAAGCTTGACCAAGCAAATGTTCCGATAACCACCATAAACATTACCCCCACAAGGGCAGCAATTGGCACTTGCTCAATTAATGGAGCGCCAAATAAGATAAACATTAATAAGGTGACCGCAGCAATTATTCCAGACAGTCGTCCTCTTGCTCCAGAATTAATGTTGATGATGGATTGTCCAATCATGGCACAACCACCCATGCCTCCAAAAAATCCATTCACTATGTTCGCACTACCTTGTGCAATGCACTCACGATTACTATTTCCTCTCGTTTGAGTTAATTCATCAATCAAATTTAAAGTCATCAACGATTCAATTAAACCAATCGCCGCTAGAATTAGTGCAAAAGGAAAAATCGTTTTGAACAATTCAAAATTGATCGGAATGGCTGTAAATAAATCCGATTGAAATTGTGGTAAACCACCATCAATTCCTCCAGTTTGTCCGTCAGGTAAACCGTCTTGAATAAAACTCCCAACGGTACTTACTTCCATGTTGCCAAAAATTACGATTGCTGCTACTACTAATATCGCAGTAAGTGCCGCGGGAATCTTTTTGGTTAATTTGGGTAATCCGAACATGATTCCCATTGTCAGGGCAACTAATCCAAGCATGGTCCACAATTCAGCTCCCTGTATTAAAGCTGTTTCAAATCCAACTCCAGATTCTAAAGGAATTTTGTGACCAGCAGCATCTAAAACCGGCTCTCTAAACATTCCAAACTGCGACATACAAATCACGATAGCTAAACCATTCACAAACCCCATCATTACCGGGTGAGGGATCAATCTAACGAATTTCCCAAGCTTAAATAATCCTGCAGATATTTGAATAATTCCAACC
>JAUHXX010000393.1 GCA_030426825.1 Bacteroidia bacterium
AAAAATAACCCAATTTTTTTCCTTGCTGGGTTAATCCCGTTACGCAGATATCAGAATTATTTATAAGGGATAATTTAGCATCAGTGATTTCTCGTTCTTCAATTTCTAAATCAAGATTAAAGGGATTTTCAGAATATACTATTTCTAAATTTCTAACAATTTTACGATTCGCTCCACTGCTCCATCTCAGACCTAAAGAAGCAATTCTACCATCATTATCAACTACCATTTCTTCAGTAGCACCAATTACTCTATAATCATCATATTTAAAAATCTCATCCAAATTTTCGTCAAAAACGAAGAAATCTTCGGTAAGTAAATTCTCGGTTTCAGAGTAAGGGTTGTGGCAACAGACGGCCAGCAGCTCAGTATCCGGGGATACTGTAAAAATATAAGGAAGTGAAGGCATACTGTATTTGGCTTTTGTAGGGTATTCAAAGATTTGTCTTGGATCGGTTATGTTTCCATTGGTTAGATCTACTTTTTGAATGTACAAGAATCTCTTTTTTTCTTTCTTTACGTACTTTTTACCGAAAACTATTAAACTTTTGCCAACAAGACATACTTGATCAAGAACAATTCCTTGATTCACAAAAGGTTTTGTAATCTCAACTGTGCTCACATGCTTAAAGTCAGAATCAAATTTTTCACACAAATACATCCACCCTCCTGGCACTTTGGATCTTTGTTTCCGTATAACAATATAATCTTCATCTTTTATAAATACGTTTACAACTTCGTTTGGCTCATTTGCATACTCTTCAAAATGTCCATAATGGACTCTGTGATAAGGATAAGTTTCTTGCCCAAAACAAATAAATACAGTATTAACAAAAAACAATAATGAAAAACAATAACGGGCCATCTAGAAATGATTTGAATGTTAAAACCAAAGTTACGAATTCGTCTTAATACCTAAAGCCTTCAACCTCTTTATTTAGATGAATACTAAACACTAAAATGCCTTAAACATATATTCCGCATAGGGTAAAGGCTACTTTTATTAATGTTCGAATTATCCAAATCCTCCGCAGTAGCTGTGCTGCTCCCAGCTCCGCAGTAGCTGTGCTGCTGCGGCACTCAGGTACCGCGTCACACTTATAAGCCAAACCAAGCTTGAATTTTATACCGACCTCATTTTTTCATATATTGAATCAATCAAACAAGGAGTAAAACATACGATCAAAAAAAACTCAAGTTATTATTTAACCTTGACTGTAGTGGATTGGATAGATGTCTTTACAAGAAAGAATCATAAAAAAGCGATTATTGATTCACTGAAATATTGTATAAAGAACAAAGGTTTGAATGTCTATGCCTTTTGTTTAATGACGAATCATTTGCATTTAGTTGTTAACTGTGATGAGCCGTTCGAACTAAAGCATGTAATCAGAGATTTTAAAAGACATACAGTAAAACAGATTATGAATCAGATTCTAAATGAACCTGAAAGCAGAAGAGAATGGTTTATTGAGCTTTTTAAGAAAAACGGGGAAGTTTATAAGAGTAATGAAACGATCAAGTTCTGGCAGACTGGAAATCACGCAATAGAATTGTTTTCTGAGAGATTCGTTTGGGAGAAAATCAATTATATTCACCAGAATCCAGTTGAGGAGCGTTTTGTCGAAGAGCCTGAACATTGGATTTATTCCTCGGCGTCAAACTATATTCACGGCAAAGGGATTTTAGAGGTAGTTTGTTTGAAGCCCATGTTACAGACTGCGCGCTAATGGTGCCGCAGCAGCACAGCTACTGCGGAGCGGAAGTTTATTTTTTAACCATTCAGTCTAAATTGGATCGAACTATATCGAAAATAATAAAACAATGAAAATTTTAATTCAAATCATATCGATTACTATTTTATTTAGTTCTTGCACTAAGGACAAATTGAAAGGTGATAGGGAAATCCTTATTGGTAAATGGACGTGGATTTATTCTGACCACAATTATGGTTGGTGTAATAATATGAGTTTTTATGATTTAAAAAACCCAGCAAGCGTAAATCAAACTTTCGATATAGAATTTGAAAAAAAAGGAAAGGTTAAATTATTTGAAAATGATAATGTAAAAGACGAAAATAGGGTTGTTTTTCACAATTTTCAGAAAGATTCGGAAAATAATTTCATTTCGAAATCATTTTTTTATTCGATCTACTTAGATAATGAATCGGAAAATGAACTTTACGGACATGTTAATTCAGATACTCTGGTCATTTTAAACTCAGGTTTTCCGTTTTATGGTAAGAAAGGCTGCGAATTTTATTGGAGCTATTTTATTAAACAATAATCAAGTTTGAAATATCTAACAACCATATCAATTTTTATTGCCTTATTCGCAAGTTGCAAAAAAGAACTTCTGCTAGGCGATAGTAAAATATTAGCAGGTGAATGGGTTTGGCAATATTCCGCTCTGATGTATGATGATTGTCAATTATATGGTTCTATCACTAATAAAACACCGAGCTCT
>JAUHXX010000079.1 GCA_030426825.1 Bacteroidia bacterium
TAGTGCAATTGATCTACTAATAACTCAGTAGGAATTTCGATAGTAATATCCCCATCAGTAGGATTCGGATACATTTTAAATTCATTGATTATTTCCGATTCAAAACCAACATCAGTAAGTGGTGCCGAAATATAAAGTCCCAAACCTCCTCTTAAATTTCCAAGGGCCATTTCAGCCCTGTTGTCTCCATTAAGATCAAGAATTGCAGGAGCAGAGTTATTACCAATATTGATATCTTCAAGCGTGCTGTCTACTAGCGTAAAATTGCCTGTTAAGTTGCCGTCAATATTGTTGTAATAATGCAAATAACCTGTTTTTGATCCTAGGATTAAATGATACTCATTATCAATATCAATAAATTGAGGAATAGAATGACCTTCAGTTGTCCACCACTCTGAGACATCAACACCACCCAAAGTGGTTGTTACTTGTTGAAATTGCTTCACATTGGCATTCCCAATATTCTCAAAATAAGTAAGCTTTCCATTACGTTTACCGTTTACTAAATCTAAATCTCCATCACGATCTAAATCAATCAATTGAGGATAAATAAAAGTACCTTCAAAAATTGGATTGGCTTGATCATCCTCAAGAATAGTATAGGTGTTAAAAATGGCATTATTACCAGCTCCTCCGGTATTCTCCATATAATAGCAATACCCCGTATATTCTCCTAAGATCATGTCTTGATCTCCATCATTATCTAAATCTCCAAATGTTGGGTAAAAACACAATGAATTGCCTAAACCAAGGCTCGATATATTTTGATAATCATCTGTTACAAATGTAAACTCAGGAGATGTTGGAGTACCCGTATTTTCAAAGTACGAAATTTTAGAAATTTGATTTTGCGTAACTGAATTGTATTGTCCCTGAGCTGAAATTAACAAGTCCATTAAACCATCTGCATTGTGATCAAAGAAAACTGGATAAGAAGCCGAACCAACATCAAACATTTGGTTTTGCATAAATCCAATCTCATTATAATTAAAAACTGGCGCTAAATCTGCAGCAGTATTTTCGTAGTAATAAACACCTTCACGATTTTCTGACCCTACTTTTGATGATGGCGCAACCAATAAATCTCTGATGCCATCATTATTTACATCCACATGGAAACCAGCAGGATGTATAGCAACATTCACGCTCACTGTGTTAGAAGGAAACGCATTATCTTGCGAAATCATTGAAGAATTGGTATTTGGGACTGTTCCCTCGTTCATTAACAAGGTCATATTTTTGTATGAGATATCTCCTAAAACCACTTCCATTACACCGTTATTGTTCATATCTAGGGCTAAGATTGTTGAACCCGCATGACGATCATCTCTAGAGAATTCTTGCATCCAGCTTTCTTCGCCAGAGATCGTTCCGTTACATGGATAATTCATAGTATCATTCAAAGTCACCGCATTAGTAGAAGCGCTTTCTGTGAATCTTCCCCAACACAAATTCCTAGTTTCATAAATCAATGAATCACAAACCCCATATGTCTCCATACTCATATTTTTATGGTACTCAATGGTTTGTCCACCCACCCCAAAAGCAAGAATATCAATATCTGAATCTCCATCAATATCTACGATTCCAGGCATGTCTACGGCAGAGATGTACATATATCCTTCAGAACCCCACAGCCACGTTTTAAGGTTAGCCTTCACCAATTGAAACGAATGCCCTGTTCCTGAATTCCCCACATTCTTATAGACTTTTCCACCACCAATGGTGTAGGTGTAAATATCCTTTAGGCCATCACAGTTGTAATCAACCAATAGGCACCAATCTGTTAATTTGGGAAATAAATCCTCATAAGACGGATCGTAAATATAATTAGCTCCAGGACCTCCAGTATGAATAAAAGTCAAGACCTTATCGCATGACTTATCAAACACAAATAGATCTTCTACTCCATCCCAATTCAAATCAATGTTTGAATATTGGGGATAATCCAAGCCACCAGTCCAAGCCATGTTTAAGCTAGAACCGTTAATCACGTTAATGGTGTCAATTCTTTCAAAACCAAATTGAGCATTTACATTTAAATTCAATGCAAATAATAATAATGATGTGATTAAGCCTTTTTTGATGTTCATTGTTGTGGAATTAATTCTGGTATAAAGATAAACGTAATTAATTATCAAAGCGTTGACATAAAATACAAAGCTTTTCTATTATTAACAAGTTTAAGTCCTAAATGGTTGAATTTATAAGTTATGAATTGGAGAATCAAAGAAAGTATTGTTATTTTTAGCCTCCTTAATAATCAAATATGACAAGTAGAAAGAAATTAACCAAATCAGCATTATTTATTAGTTCATTAATGCTTTTCAGCTGTAGCGGAAACAGTGATGAGGGTGTAGAAAATTCAGATTCAACCAACACATCAGGTTTTGTTGCTCAAAAAAATGATGGAAATATCTTTGCAGACGTTCAAGTATTGCAATACGAAGTGACTGGTTTTGATAAATTATCATTAGATCAAAAGAAATTGGTGTATTACTTATACGAAGCTGGATTAGCGGGTCGTGACATGATTTGGGATCAAAACTACAGACATAACTTAACCATTCGTTCGGCCTTTGAAAACATTTATTCAAGTTATGAGGGCGATAAATCAACAACTGAATGGAATAATTTTGAAGTGTACTTGAAAAGAATGTGGTTTTCAAACGGAATCCATCATCACTATTCTATGGATAAATTCACTCCTGAATTTTCAAGAGAATATTTAGAAAGTTTATTGAGTGAAACTGAAACAACATTAGATGCTGAGATTTTGGATATTTTATTCGATCCAACTGCTGATAACAAGCGTGTGAGTCTGGATGCTAGTAAAGATCTTACTTTAAGCTCGGCTACTAACTTCTATGGACCAGATGTCACTCAGAATGATGTTGATCAATTTTACGCACAAAAAATTGATGCCACTGATGAAACTCCAGTTGAATACGGATTAAATTCACAATTGGTAAAAAATGAGAATGGTGAAATTGAAGAAAGAGTTTGGAAAGTAGGCGGAATGTACAATGACGCAATTGTTGAAGTCGTAAAATGGTTGAAGTTAGCGCAAGGTGTGGCAGAAAATGCTGAACAAGGAAAGGCCTTGGGACTTTTAATTGAATATTACGAAACAGGTGATTTAGAGAAATGGGCTGAATTCAACATTACCTGGTCACAAGCTACTGCTGGAGACATTGATTATATCCAAGGATTTGTGGAGGTCTATGGAGATCCGAATGGAATGAGAGGATCTTACGAATCAATTGTTCAGATTACAGATTTCGAAGCTTCAGCAAGAATGAAGGTAGTTGCAGACAACGTACAATGGTTTGAAGACAATTCTCCTATCATGGATGAACACAAGAAAGCCAATGTTGTTGGCGTATCTTATAAAGTGGTAAACGTTGCAGGAGAATCAGGAGATGCATCACCATCAACACCAATTGGTGTTAATTTACCGAATTCAAACTGGATAAGAAAAGTACACGGTTCAAAATCTGTGAGCCTTGGAAATATTGTTCAAGCCTACAACAATGTTGGTGGTGAAGGCATTTTAAATGAGTTTGCACATGATCAAGAAGAAATTGATAGAACGGTTAAATGGGGCAAAATAGGTTCTAAAATGCACACGGCGTTACACGAAGTAATTGGACATGCATCTGGTCAAATCAATCCTGGAATCGGAACACCTAAGGAGACTTTAAAAAATTATTCATCTACGTTAGAAGAGGCAAGAGCTGATTTGGTAGCCTTGTATTATCTATTAGATGAAAAATTAGTGGAATTAGGTCTGATTGAGACTATTGATGTTGGAAAAGCAGAATATGACGACTATATCAGAAATGGGATGATGGTCCAAATGAGAAGATTAGAACCTGGTGCAGACATTGAAGAAGCACACATGAGAAACAGACAATTAGTTGCTTCTTGGGCATTTGAAAAAGGTCAAGCTGACAATGTAATTGAACGTGTTGAACGTGACGGTAAAACTTATTTTGAAATTAATGATTATGAGAAGTTAAGGGTGATTTTCGGTGACCTACTGAAAGAAATCCAACGTATCAAGTCTGAAGGAGATTATGATGCCGGAGCAGCCTTGGTTGAGAACTATGGTGTTAAGGTTGACAAAGATCTACACGATCAAGTATTAGAAAGAGCGGATGCATTAAATATTCCTCCTTATAACGGGTTTGTTAATCCTATTCTAACTCCTGTAACTGATGAAAATGGCAATATTACAGATATTAAAATTACTCAGCCGGCAAGCTTTGAAGAGCAAATGTTAAGTTATTCTAAGCAATACGGATTCTTAAAATAAATCTATGAAGGCGGTAAACATTATTGGAATTATTTTAGCTGTGGCAATTGTACCATTATGCATTTACTATGTGGATGAAACAAGTGCTGCGCGCTGGGCAAGTTGGGATTTTTTCAATGAATACTCAACCTACTATGGACCATCTGCTGCCGAGGTAACTTTAGAGGGAGCTGGTTTATCTGCTGTCCTAGTTAGTTTCTTTATCTTCCAATCGATCATCAATTTAGTGAAGATCAAAACCATGACATCAAAGGTGCTAGCAATTATAGGAGTTTCTTTAATGGGAATCGCCTTGCTCATTAATTTAGCATTAATGGCCGAAGCAGGCACTTATGATGAAGCTGGATTAATCAACTTAGTTGTTGGCCCAATATCACTTGCTTTTTCTATTGTATTTTTAGTGCAAACTATCCAATTTGAGAAAATTGGTCAAAAACCTCAAAACACTGAGGTTATAGACGATATCGTTTAGATGATTAGCCTTGGAACACGGCCATACAACCTCACTGATTTTGACCAAGAACTAGGTCAGTGTCCGAGCTGCAATGAGCAAGGCTTATTCGTCAGTCGATACGTCAATTTTTTCCAATTTAACGCCATGCCGATATATGCCAAAACTAAATTTGCAACGGCAAACTGTCGTAAGTGCAAGGCGCAGTTTAAACCTGGTAATAATGGGCAGGTTGATGTAATGCTTAACCATTCAATTGAAGAAATGGTGGTTCCAAAATATTTGTCGGCAGGTGCCCTACTTTATCCCTTGGCGATAGGAAGCGCTTTTGCGTTTTTTGCATCTTTTGAATGAGCATGTTTAAATCACATAGTATTTTACTGAACATCCCTAAAGACAAAGCTCAGGATGTTTTAGAGAAAATCACCGGAGAATATGGAAAATTGATTCGTGAAAATTACGATTTAAAGCCATTCACCGGAACGGTTAAAGAAGATGGATTTTCGATCATCCCTAATTTATCTTCTGCCTCCATCAAGCTAAAAGGAAAATTGAGTTCTGAAAACATGAATCAAACACGATTAGAAATAAAAGGAGAGTTTTTAATCATGAAATTAATCGCTTTTGTTTTTGTTACTCTTGCCGTAGGTGGATTATTGATTTCATTAAGCTCTGTTATTGTGATGACAGAACACCCAATTCTAGGGCTTTTGACCGTGTTTTTCCCAATACTAGTAATTTGGCAATTATTCTATCTTGTTTTAGGTCACCCTAAAAGCGACTGCAATGATGCCATTTACCAATTAATGCGCAAGATGGATCTACATGAATACGTGCTATAGATAAGCAAAGAATTAATTACGACTATCCATGTATCGCCAAAACAATTTGGCATTTTTTAGATGTTCGCTATAGGTCACAGCAAAATTGTGTAGCCCAGAATTATCAGGCTTTGCACACATGAAAAGATAATCATGATCTTCGGCATTAAGCACTGCATCTATCGCCTTTTTAGATGGCATTCTAATAGGTCCAGGAGGTAAGCCAGCGTACTTATAGGTGTTGTATGGGCAGTCAATTTCTCTATGAACATCTAATAATCTTTGGACACCTTCTAACTCATCACCCCAACAAAACTTAAACGTTGGATCAGATTCCAACTTCATACCTTTTCGCACTCTATTTAAATAGAGGCCGGCTATTGTGCCCCATTCTTGTGAAAAAACACCCTGCTCTGATTCTATGATTGACGCCACAGTTGACACCTCAGATTGTGACAAGTTCAACGCCTTTAGTTTTGCTCCTCTTCCAGATTCTTCAGACCAAAATGAATTGAATTGATCAGCCATGAATTGGACAAAATCCTCCGCTGACATGTCCCATTCTCCTACTTCATAAGTGTCTGGTAAAAACAAGGCAACGATTGTTTCTTCTTTAAAACCATACTTTTCCATGGTTTTGGGATCAGTCACATAAGCTACTATTTCTGCAGAATCAGCTTCTATATTCGGCGCAACCTTTCCTGCCATATCTTCAATATCCTGACAATAATTAAAGGTGATACGGGTGTCTTTAATTTCTTGATTTCCATTTTTTAATCCGTAAATCAAAGATTTAATGGTAGCCCCGTCTACAGCCTTGTATTTTCCAGGTTCGATTTTAGACTCATCATAATCTAACTTTTCGGCATAATCAATGAATACCGATTGCATTAAAATATTATGAGAATTCAGTACCTCAGCAACATCATCTAAATTACTGCCAGAAGGGATATAGAATACCACTTCTTCTTCATCTAGCTTTAATTTACCAAAATGTAAGTCATAATAAGGCTTCCCAATTACAACTGCCGTGATAATCAGGCCGCAAAACACAAGAAGAATCAAACTTCTTTTTTTCATACTAAGACTTTTTGATACATGATTTCATCTAACCAATCTACCTGGTCATTAAACCATTTAATTTTTCTTCCTACCTCCACGTAACCAGCTTTTTCGAATAAAGCCTGGCTATTCTCATTGTCCTCTAGGATATTACAGAATAAATTTCGGATCCCGACTACATTTAAAGCGTAGTCATCCAATAAACTTAAAGCCTCAGAGGCATATCCTTTACCTCTATATTCTTCTTCAATTAATATCCCTACTCCTGCTCTTTGATGTCTTGGTGAAAACTCAAATAAATCAAGTGAACCGATTGCACTCAAACTATCCAACTCTGTGACTATGAAACGGACTTGTTTTACCGCAAAAATATCTTGGGCGCTATTGATATATTGCATAATCAATTCTTTAGAAAAAGGAACTAACGTATTACTTACTCGCCAATTCTTTGAATTGTTTTCCCATTCTAAAATCTTATCGACATCCCAGGGTTCGATAGGTCTTAATCTTACTTTACTTCCTACTAACATCTTTATTTTTGAGATGTTGAATGTACGAAAATATCATCTTTTTTGTATAGACAGAAAGTGTAAATTCTTTTGATTCATTGAGAATTTCTGTTGCATTCAAATGATAAGCTGACTCAATGATTTGATTCTCATACAATTCAGGAATTAGCTCATGAATCATCTGCGCTTTAGATTCTGGCAACACACAGTTTTTAACAGGTACAAAGCAGGTAATACTTGAAGAATCGGCGGCGGTGAAATGTTGGAACTCTGCTGAGGCGTCACCGCACACATTTTTCAATTTTAAGAAAATCATCTTCTTTTTCAGGCGTTTGAGCTTTTTCAAATAAGTTTCAAAATTTTCGCCACAAACGCTCTCATTGTATGTTAAAGTGAAATATTTCCCCACTTCGATATAAACCAAATGAGGGATTTTTTCAGGATTTATTAACAAGATGTAAGTTGCATTCGGATCTATTTTATCCAACTGCTGAACTGCTATTATTTTAGACATTCAATTCACCTTTAAACACTTCCAATGCAGGTCCAATTAACCATACATCTGTATAGCCCGAATCACTTCTTTTAAAAGCAACTTTCAAATCTCCTCCCTCCACTTTGACATCTATAATTCCCGTTATAATTTGCTCTTTGTCGGCAAAGGATAATGCTGCCGCGGTTGCACCTGTCCCACAAGCCAAAGTTTCATTTTCAACACCACGTTCATAAGTTCTTAAACGAATGGCATTAGGGTCTAATTTTTCTAGAAAATTCACATTGATACCTTGCTGTTTAAACTGGTCTGAATATCTAATTTTTTGACCTTCCACTACCACATCAACGTCTTGAACATTTTCGCAAAACTTAATATAATGTGGTGAGCCGGTATCCAACACTTTATCCTGACCTATTTCTGTGATGGCCTTGACATCTGCCATTAAAATATGATAGGTGTCCTGTTCAATTCTGGCCTGATGGTAACCATCAACAGCAAGAAATTTGCACTGGTCACCAATCATTCCTAATTTACGAGCGAAGGCTACAGCACAGCGTGATCCATTACCACAGAAACTTTGAGAACCATCAGGGTTATAAAAATCCATTTTAAAATCTGATGCATCCTCTTTTTCTATGAAAATCAATCCATCAGAACCTATCCCGAATTTTCTGTTGCACCAACGAATTGCAAATTGAATTTTATCACCTTCAAACTGTAAAGCCCGATTATCTATCATGATAAAATCATTTCCAGCCCCTTGATACTTGTAAAATCTAATCATTGAAAACTTTGTCTTTGCTGACTTCTGAGTAAGTCAGGAAATCATCTGACTCTTTCAGCTGATAATAAACATTTTGTGTAGAAAGAAAATAGGTTTCTTTTTTACGATACAGTTTATACTCTAATTGAGACGGCATTCCGTACAATACAAGTTTAGAACGCGAGAATTTATAGCCAGAATAGTTCAACGGTGAGTTCCAAAACTCCACTAACATTGATTTTGGTAAATTCTCAGTTATGCCTAACATTTCTTTAATTAATGAGTCCTTATCTTCAAACTCCTTTAAAACCTGAACATCTAGCCACTTCGACTTTTCTAAAACCTCCCGACTAATCGTTATATCCTCTAGTGTATCCTCTGGGTTTAAGATATCCAAACTGTCATTGAGCGAAAACAAACTGTCATTCATGACTTCAATCGAATCCTCATCTTCAATTGGTAAGGCAATATTAACTTGTTCAGTTTTAACAATCGTATCGTGCACAGTTTGAGTAATAAACTCAGTTTTTGGAGCCTCATCTAACTGGACATCACTATCAAAAGTATGTGCGCCAATAAAGTAGCCGATCAAGCCACCTAAAATTAATAATCCTATACCAAGTAAATACTTCATTATTTGCATGCAAATTTATTGAATCTCAGACAGTAGACAATTTATTGACTGTTATATTTTTAAAATAAATGCTTTTTAATGATGTTCCTAGATTACTAAATCCTTTTAGGTATAATTC
Source organism: Bacteroidia bacterium (assembly GCA_030426825.1). Classification (GTDB taxonomy): domain Bacteria; phylum Bacteroidota; class Bacteroidia; order Flavobacteriales_D; family Crocinitomicaceae; genus Paracrocinitomix. Next base: position 9,173 of record JAUHXX010000079.1, read on the forward strand.
TTGTTGACAAATGATGTAAAATAAACTAAATTCGCATTTAGATTTTTAGAGCTACTACTTTGACTTTAAGCAAGATTATATCGATTGTAATATTTGTTTTTGCTGGGAATATAATTTTCAGTCAGAATGGACCTTCAATTTATCTTCAAGAACAACCAGTAATGGTGGACCATCCTTCATACTCAGCGGAAGAAGGATTGAAGTATAATGAAGCAGAATATAAGGACCATCCTGATTTTGGCAAATTAACTTTTGCAGCACCGTACGGTGTTAATGTTGTGGAAGTGATAGGCAGAAGGCAAACTCACCAACGACATTATATTGACATAGATAATCCTCATTTTTTTTACATTGAGCGATCAACAAAAGCCATTAACATGGAAGTTGATGGAATAATGAGAGCCATTGACTTTAGCCTTCATCAGCAGACAGCAAGTTTTTACGAATCGGGCCTTCAAAAAAATGTGACTTCAGTGAATCTACAAGATAAAAACTCGGGAATGAGAATCGCGGACGGTTTGTTGACTTTTAATAACTTTCAATTAAAACGGCTAAACAACGACAATTCAATTGAAATATTGGAAAGTAACTGGAGCACTGTTAACGTGAATAACTTCGGTTATTATGTGGTAGATATTTTCCCCTTTATTGATTTAGAAGTTAAATACGCGGAGGGACGTGTAAAATCAAATCTAATCATTAAGCAAAACTTAAATGCTAAAGAAATTACTTTCATTGATAATCTTGGTCTTCCTGTTGGATACAATGCGATTTTAAGCAATAACAATCCGTTCAACATGAATTTTGTTGAAATTTACGATACGGAATCTGGGGTAACTGAAGTTGTTGTTGATCCAGCACGAACTTTTGACGCTAGTGGAAACGCCGAGTCATGGTTGAGTGAATATGAAATTCTAGGAAACAACTTATTAATTAAATGTGACTCTATTCATTTAAATGACCCAAGTCGCGTATACCCCATAACAGTAGACCCTACATTTACTGCTGTTGGACCTGTAGCTAATGGGGGCGGAGTCATGGGATCTCTTCCATCTCCAGCGTCTTGCACCAATAATATAGTCGTAAATTTCCCGGGAGGTTCAACCCCTTGGGACACACAAATTACATGGACCGTTTTATCCGATTTTTGCGCTTGGATTTTTGTTGATTTCGGTGTTTTTGTTGACTGTTTGATGTCGGAAGCTCAGGTCAGGGTAACCAGCTCTTGTGGAGGTGCCTCACCTGGAGCAGCAACAGTTTGGACTTGTCCTGGATGTAACACCATTGGATATTGGACCCCTACTATCGGATTTAATCAGGCCGGTACACAATCATTAGCGCAATGCTATTCAGCATCCTGCGCAAATCAAAATTTAACTTTTACCATTTCTCTAAATCGTCTTACTTGTGCTTCTAATTATGGATATGATAATTGCGTCTGGGCAAATAGTTATTGTCAATCATTAGATGATTGGTCGATAACCGTGCAAGGTCGAAGTGTTGAAACTTTGGGAAATACTGCAACTGGAAATGGTACTCAAAATATATATGATGCAGATTGTGCGGGTTCTCAAACCTTAAACCCGACCCCCTTATATGGTGTAGGTCCTTATTCTTATTCTTGGAGTCATGGTCCTACTAGTCCCACGGTTTCTGTACCAGGAACTGTATCAACTTATACAGTTGATGTTACAGACGCGTGCGGGACCACGGTAACTGCAACTTTTGATATTGGTTGTCCATTGAATGTAGACATCAAAGATTTTTCAGGTCTTAAAAACAGAAGTGGTATTGATTTGAATTTAGATTTACAAAATGAAGAAGGCATTAATATGATGCGCCTTCTGAAATCTAAAGACGGTGAAAATTGGGAGGCAATTACTCATTTTACACCTGAAGGAGGACTTAATTATAAATATCAAGACAATTCGCCTTTTGAAGGAACAAATTATTATAAATATGGGTTCGACCATGAGGATGATGTACAATCCATGTCGGACATAGTTGCCATTGATTTTAACTATGAATACACCCTATACCCTAATCCTTCTAAGGATTTAGTTACCATTGATCTAGAACAAAAATCTGAAATTCCATCTTCAATTAAAGTTGTTGATTTGATGGGAAGATCGGTCCTGAATGGTTCAACATTTCTATCATCAACAACACTTGATGTTTCACATCTTGAAAATGGCAATTATTCTGTGTTGATTTATCGAAATGGTGAATTGATCGAATCGAAAAGATTGACTATTCTCCGATAATAGAATAGATCTCTTTACTTTTTACAAAACAAAATCCTCAAGATAGTTCTTGCGATTGAGGTATTTAGAATATCTTTTGTAGGATCTAGAAGGATAATAAATGAATAAACAAGAACCCTCTTTAATATCTTTAACAACCTTATCAAAATTTTCTGCAGGAACGGCCGGACAACCATATGAACGTCCAAGTTGACATCCATTTTTCTCAAGAAATTCATAGGTTGCATAATGCGCGGCATGCATTACTACTCCTCTACTGCTTGCATGGGAATTCGTGTATTCCATCCCTCTTAATCTCAAGGCTAAATCATACTTTCTGCTATGGTAAGTTGACGTTGTTACGTAAAAACCTATGCTGCTTTGTCTAGAATTATTTTCATTTGAAAACTTTCTAGCATACAATCTGCCTGAATTAATTCCATGGGAACACAATGATTTATGTATGACTTTTTGAGCACATAAATCAATGATGAAAAGTCTGACCTCATTAGAAGGTTTAGAAAAATCAATAATCGTAAGAGTATCGAAACGAGAAATTTCATTTCGCTTATATAGATTGGTATAACCCGTCAAGCCTTGTTCAAAGGCTTCAAAACTCAGCTCCTTTTCGCCAATTTCATCATATACGTACTTTGCGTAAACAGAAAACTCTGCTTTTGCAATTTGTACTATTGAATCATTTTTTAGCAATTCACTGACTACAGGATCACCACTACCACGATTGGATCCAAAGCCGTTGATTGCCATTAGCGAGAATAAGCCGAAAAAAATCATAGCTTTTTTCGTATTCCTTGCACGCATCATGCACAAAGATACGGAAAACTGCTACTTTTGTTCCGCTTAAGATGTTAA
>JAUHXX010000080.1 GCA_030426825.1 Bacteroidia bacterium
ATCCAATGTTTTCGTTTGGGAAATCAATACAATTTAATTGGTTGTTTAAACCTGTTTGAACTTGATACCAAGTTGTTTGACCGATTCCGAATTGAATCCAGATGAAGGTCAAAAAGAGTGTTAGTAAAGTTTTCATTTGTATAGTTTTTTCGTTTCTCCAAAATTACATGACAAACCTTAAGGATGAAATGTACAATTACGACTTACGCGTGTATTTTTTGAAATGCAGAAGGTGAAATTGAAGTTTGTTTTTTGAAGAACTTGCTAAAATGAGCTGGATCATCAAAATTGAGTTCATAAGCCGTCTCTTTCGCCGTCAGCCCTGTATTCAGCAATCGTTTTGATTCAAGCACTATTTGTCGATAAATCAATGCACTTGCCGATAATCCTGTTTTAGCAGAAACAATTTCGTTCAACTGCTTTTCAGTTATATGCAACGCAGCCGCGTATTCTTTTACTTTTTTAATGGTCGCAAAATTACTTCTCAACAATCTTCTAAACTCATGATACAACTGTTGATGTTTATTGTTTTCAGGTTTAGACTTATTCATAGATCGCATACACTGAATGCAAATGAGGTTTAGATTACTTAAAATAAAGTCGTTCTTCATCTCATTATCTGATTCATAATCTTGCCAGATTGTGTTGGCCATCTGAATCAGTTGCTTTTCAACTTCTGGGCTGAAATTATAGACAGGACTCAATTCTGAAACATCATAACAAATGTGATCAAACAAAAAATCTGAAATCAAAGAATTGCTTTCAAAAACTGAGGTTTCAAATAAGATGACATAGCCATTCGTGTCTAAATCTCGTTTCATTTGATGGACCTGACCAGGGGCAACTATCTGTACAGAGTTAGAAGTAATTTCGAAATCAACGAAGTCAATTTGATGTTGACCAGCCCCTTTTTCAAAAATGAACAATTCAAAATAATTGTGCCGGTGATTCTCACTCGCGTCATAGTGCGTTAAGGCCCCGAGTTTATTCACCCGAATTGCCTCTGCGTGGCCACCAACAAAATCATGAATTGGAATCATGTCTTGAAGATATTTTAAATCAAATGATTGCGCAAGTTAAATTGCCAGGAATGTTTGAATCTTAATTTCGATTTTCGATTTTCGATTTTCGATTTTCGATTTTCGTCATACGTCATTCGTTTTTCGAATTTTTTACCAAAAACCAAAAACCAAAAACCAAAAACCAATCACCAAAAACCAATCACCAAAACCCAATCACTAAATCGTTTTCAAAAACTGCTCTAAATCCTTAACCTCATATATAGGCGCCGAGCAATACGAAGAGGTGCACATAAACAAAGTCCCTGCAGGCAAACCGCCATACATCATTTGTTGCTCTTCATTCATTTCATCCATTGGGAGATACTCAAACACAAAATATTGACTCGGATGCAACAAAATCTTTTTATAAAATTCCCTTCCCAATTTATCGTTATTTCCATCAGTTAAAAATACTGCATGATAGGCCTCTTCATTCAATTGTTCATCAGCCAATTGCAGCAAAGGGACATAACCTACTTTTGTGAATAAATATGCTTTGTCAGTCGTTTCATAAACTTGTTCGGCTAAATCATGAAACACTTTATCACCTGTTACCTGAGATAGTTGATTGAAAGTTAACACACTCAGTAAGTTGTCTAACTCTACTTTAGCTGCCGCCTTTGCTAGATTACCTTTTGCAGAAGCGAATCCATAATCTTCAAGAAAAGTAGTTTGAATAGCAAACCCCAATTTTTTCGCTTTTCGCATGTATTCTTTTTTGCCTGTGGCCTGATAAGCCATCATTAACAAGTCTAATAAATGACGATTATCTGAAAATGAAAGAATTTCATTTTTGCCTTTTTCTCGCATATATATACCTTCAGCATTCGAATAATCTGCCAGAATTTCATTGGTTATTTGGATGGCTTTCGTAAAGTAGATTTCTTTGTTACTTGAGGCCCACAAATAGAATAGACTCTTAGCCATTTGACAATTTTCTTTCAAGTAAATGCTTTTATCAACTGAGGGAGTCCCTTCTTTTAATCGCTCTTTTTCATTCAACTGATAATATTCTTCAGAATGAACACCTGAAACAAGATCTGCATTCTGACTGTTGTAGTAAAGTGATGAGGCGTTTCCGAAAAATCGTTCACAGTAAGCTACGATTTCTTCGGCTGTTTGTATAGCAGTTTTATCTCCGACTATTGCTCCATACAAGGCATAAGCCTGAATGTAATTGGCCTGAACTCTTAAGAGTTTTTCATAGTGCTGATTCGTCCAACTTTTTTTGGCAGAATATTGGTAAACTCCGCTCCATGCTGGATCCACTAAATTATAAGACCCATTCAATGTTTTATCCGTCCAGTTTTTTAGGCTGTCGTTTTTGTGATAGTATTTCAAGCCATGCATAAAGCCTGGTAGATGCAAGTACTTATTTGACCAGTGATAAGCACCCTTTTCGTGGTCAACTCGCTTTAAAAATGCATTGTAAAGACTGCTCGAATTAGCTGAATAAGGTTTTGAATCTCCAGAACTTACCAAATCATCAGGAATCGCAATAGGATTTGCTCTGACTTCTTTGAGAATTTTCAAGAATTTACCTCTTTTTTGATATCCTTTCAAACGCTTGACATCTTGCCCCTCTTCATTCATAACGATAATTGCAGGCCAACCCCAAGTTTTGTAAGCGGCATAAAGGTCAGGTCTCGAATCCTGATCTTCTCTTACTAAAATGAAATTTTCATGAAGATAGGCTTGTACTTCAGGATTGGAGTAAGTGCTATCATCCATCACATGGCACCAATGACACCAATTTGCACCAACTTCTAATAAAACCAATTTGTTTTGCGCTTTGGCTTCATCAAAAACTTCTGGGGTAAAAGATCTCCATTCAATTTCACTGGTTTCTGGAATTTGATTTCCTTGTTTGTCCGATTCGGAACTGCCGCAGCTAAAAAGTAAGGTTAGGAAAAGTAGGTAGGTGAATTGCTTTCTCATGTCTGTGTTTTATTTATTTACGGATGAAATCTTGAATTGGATTTTATAGAATGGGAATAGATCACTATCAGAGCACACCTAACCTTTTAAGCTAGAGTGCCGTATTATAACTACCTAAGTACCAAAACTAACAGAATGAAAAACTTCAAGCTAATTTTTGCCTTGCTGATAGGCTTTACAGTTGTATTGACTTCATGTAAAAAAGAGAAACCCGAAGATGACATGCCAACTGAGGCCGTAAATGAAGCGGCATCCGGATCACTTAATTTAGGAAGTAAAGTGACAGCAGATTTTCACGGAGAAATAAGAGATGAAAATGGTCAAGCTCTTTCTGATGTTACCGTAACCATTGGTGATAAAACAGAAACAACTGATGCAAACGGTATTTTTTCAATACTTGACGCCAGTGTGGATGAAGAATTGGCCTATGTACAAGCTGAGAAAACGGGATATTTTTCTGGTTCAAGATCTCTAATTCCAAGTCAAAGCTCAACCAATGCAATTAAAATTACCATGCTTGAATTAGAAGTTGTGGGAATTATTAGCTCCAATAAAAATGTTACTGTATCAACAAACGGAGCAGCAGTTGATTTAAAGGGTCAGTATGTAGATGCAGTTGGAAATCTTTATTCGGGTCAAGTTGAAGTAGCAATGAAATTTTTACCAGGATCTGATCCTAATACTGGATCTCAAATGCCTGGTATGCTCTATGCTCAAAACTCAAATGGAGAATCTGGTGCTTTAGAAACCTACGGTATGATTGCGGTTGAATTGTTTGGTAACTCCGGGCAAAAACTGCAAATTGCTGCAGGCTCTGATGCCACTATTCATGTTCCTGTAGATGCAAGTCAACTAGCAAATGCACCAGCGACTATTCCATTATGGTATTTTGACGCGGCAGTAGGTTATTGGGTTGAAGAAGGTGAGGCAACATTGGAAAATGATGAATATGTCGGCGTAGTTGATCATTTTTCTTTTTGGAATTGTGATGCTTTTACTGTTGATGCACATGTTTGCGGTTCAGTTGAAGATGCTGCCGGCAATACTTTTCCTAATGCACAAGTGACAATAATAACAGCCAATGCAACTACAACTGGTACAACAGGGTCTGATGGTTCATTTTGTACTTATGTTCCGGCTAATCAGACCATCACTTTTGAAGTGAGTGATGAATGTGGAAATCAATTGATGACTCAAACCGTAGGCCCTTATTCTGTAAACACTATGAATACAGAAGTTTTAGTGGCAAGTCAAACTACAAATTCTTTAGTTGTAACTGGTACGGTGAATGATTGTCAATCTAACCCAATAACCAATGGAGTTATTGAGGTGATAATAGGTTCAAATTCGTATTTCTATCCCATCTCAAATGGAACAGTAAATGTTATTCTATTAAATTGTGTTCTTCCAGCATCTATTGATGTTGTAGTTACTGATTATGCCACTTTAACACAAGGTCAAATTTCGAATGTGCCTGTAATCGGTAATAATGCAAATATTGGAACGATAATGGCCTGTACACCGTCTGCTGAGTACATCACCTTAACAGTAGATGGAAATACAAATAATTTTATTGTCTCAATGGATTGTTATCAAACAGATACTACTGGACAATTTTTTATCAATATTGATGGAGATACGCCAACCGGGGATTACATTTATATAACCGGCTCAACTATTACACCTGGCACATATAGCTTAGTTCAAGATGTTCAATCAATGACAGGATTTTCTTTTTTCACCAATGCAGCTTCAAATGTGGACTTTACAATTGCACCAACAGTAGCTGTAAATATGGTTAATTACCCTCAAGTGGGGAGCTATTTAGATTTAACCATGGTCGGAACCTATTATGATGCTTCTTCCATGCCACATACCTTGAACATGGATGTCCATATATTAAGGGATATGTAAAAAAAATCTTAAGCCTTGATGATTTCATCAAGGCTTTTTTTATCTCCTTATTCACAGTACTCGCTGCGGCACTAAAACGCTAGCGTATTAAACTAAAAAAGACGAACCAGCCTAAACCGGTTCGCCTTTCCTAAAAGCAAGCTTAAGTGTTTTATAAATTCTTTTTGGCAGGAGTATGGAATCCTAATTTAATTCCTACCATTGGAACGGCGTAGTTTCTGACATGACCTCTTTCGATAACCCAACCCATACTGTTCCAGTCGCCTTGAACTTCAGCATCATCAGCCAATGTGTTTAAGCCGGCTACAGAATTGTTTCTCAAACTCAACCCCCAATAAAAATCAAGTACAAAACGGTTTTCGTAAACTTTTTGAATCCCCATTTTTAAATTTAATTGAGTAGAAAATCTGTGTGCTCTAACATCCTCGGTAGTGAAGTAAGCAAAGTTTCCATTCATATCAGGTTCCTGTCCAACAGCCATCTCATCTCTGATAATTAAATGACGGAATGACAATTCGCTTGAAAAATAACGCGTCTCCTTTTTGAATGGATAAATTCTACCTTCAAAGCGTAATTTGTAACCATTCATTCTATCAAATTGATTCGGATTGTCTCCAACAGCAGGCTGAAAAAAAGAAGGAATAACTGCAGCTCCATATTGAAAACTCATGCGCTCTTTCATGGTAGTTTCTAAATCAATACCAAATGTCGGTACAGCTGATACCACCTCAAGAGGAGTCACTTTCCAATTCTTTTCTAGTTGCCAGAAGTAAACTTTTTCTTTAAATGCGTTGTATTCAAATTTTTCTTCTTCTACAACATTTTTTGTGCTATCCTGTGCGTAAACAATTCCAGCGCACATGAATAAAATTAAGATTGCTTTTTTCATTGTGTGATTATTGAATTTGTATAACTGATTTTTCAACCAGTTGAGTAGGATTTGTTGCATCAAACTGGTGAACTCCAGTTGTTGTCAATACAATCAAGTTATTATCGGCAGTAGAAATAATGTCTAAAGCTTCTAAATCACTCATAGTCATAATTAATTGAGGATCTGTAATGTTTGAAATATCGTAAGCTTTCAATCCATCATAACCGTCACATACATAAACAATGTTAGCGTTAGAAGATGAAAATCCTAAACCATAAGGGTTTGATAATTCTACCTCACCAACTAATTCAGGCGAATAAATATTGCTGATGTCAATAACATCCAACTGACTCAAGTTTCCTCCGCATTCTGTTCCACCTCTTAAAGTAGCAACGGCAATATCACCATTTGCAACAACAGGATCACAACTTGTGACATGCTCGTAATCAGAAACTTCCATTGGAGATCTAGGATTAGAAATGTCATAAATATGAACGCCGTCATTTGCACCTATGTATAGGTATCCATCTTGGTGAAAAACAGTTTCCATTCCTACACCCATGTCGATTTTTTCGCTCAACGAGGGCATATCAGGATTTGACAAACTGAAAATATTTAGAGTTTTATAGTCTATTGTGTACAAGTACCCTTCAACGATTGTGAATTGAGCCAAAGACCCACCAATTCCAGGTCCTGCTTGTGCATTCTTGGTAGTTGCAACAGGTGTAGAAGAATCCTCTACCGGAGTAACTTCTTCTTTTTCACAGCTAATAATTGCGGCAGAAATGCACGCAACAGCCAATATGTTTTTTAAATTTTTCATTGTTAATTTTTTTAAGGATTATCTAAAACATTTAGGATTGACAAGCATTGCTTTTTCCCATCCTACAACTTGACCTTTTGAAGGGTCAACACATTCAAACGCTCCAAATTCATCCGGAAATTGTTGTGTTGGGAATATATCCTCAATGCGGTTCACATAAGTTGGAGCTGTTGGATTTGAGATATCCACAATCACCATATCGTTGATATTATCCGCGTAAAGTTTTCCGTCATTAACTGAAAAATCTAGATTTCCAGGAATCGAAATAAATGATAATTCAACTGGGGAATTGGTATTCGAATTGTCATAAATATGAATTCCTTTCGCTTTTTCGTTGACCAACAATAGGTTTTCATACACATAAATCCTTCCTGGATTTTGTAAGGGCTGACTTGCTTTAGTTTCAACTTCACTATTTTGAGTTGTAGAGTAGATCGGCTTCCAGCCTTCTACCTTGCTATTGTCTTCTTTCTTTTTGCAAGAGCTAAGAGCCACTGCGCCAATCAGAACCGTCAATATCATGATCGTTTTTTTCATAAATAATTTTTTTAGTTTGATTTCATCCTAATGTCGTTTTGAAAACAAAACACCCCTATTCATAGAAAAGAAAAATTTGATTTGAGATTTCATCTGCATAGCAGATGTTTTTCAAAAACGAATAAAAAATATATTTATAGCTTTGAGGTGCAGCTGCCAATGACAAAAGAAGAATATCATATACTGTTTAAAACGCATTACAATTCAATGTGTAATTATGCTTTTGCTATTGTTAAAAGTCATGAAGATGCTGAAGACATTGTTCAAGGAGTATTTGTTGATTTCTGGAATAAGGAAGATAAGGATGATATTTCTGCTCAGTTTGAAAATTACTTAATCAGATCGGTAAAATTCAAATGCATTGATTTTCACAGAAAACAAGTAGTAAAAAGAAAATACGAAGCTGCGGCTATTCATGAACAATCACAATTTGATGAAGAGGATAATCAAGAAAATCCTGCTTTGAAGGATTTAATCAACCTGTCTATTGGTCAATTACCTGAAAAAACGCAAGAAGTTTTCAGACTTTCTAAGTTAGAAGGGATGAGTTATAAAGAAATTGCGGACCAATTAGGCATCTCACCCAAAACGGTTGAAAACCAGATGGGGCGAGCATTTAAGATGTTAAGAGAAAAACTTAAAGATTATAAAGATTTACTCATTTTACTATTTTTTCTGTGGATGGAATAGGGGGATGTAGAATGAAGACCGACTTAAGATAGAATGAAGGATATAAATGACATATTAGCCAAGCACTTTTCAGGAGAAGCATCTCCAGAAGAAGAGTTGAAGATTGCTGATTGGAAAGTCGCTAACGCAGACGAGTACAAATTGCTTTCTGATGCATGGAATGTTGTGCCAGAATTCAGCTCGCATAATTATGATGAGGATAAAGCATGGTCAAAAATTGAGAGCAATTTCAAATCAGAACAAACGAAAGTTTTTCAACTGAAGACGGCTGTTAAATGGGCCGCAGCTGCTTGCGCGGTTTTGGTTGTTGGTCTTGGTTTTATGTGGATGTTTAGCGGAGCAGGTATGATTGAGGTTACAAATAATACTGCTCAAGCAAAAGAAGTGAAGTTGCCGGATGGCACGACCGTGTGGTTGGCATCAAATTCTAGTTTAGAATATGCTTCAAATTTTGAAGAAAACAGATCCTTAAACCTTAATGAAGGACAAGCCTATTTTGAAGTTGAACGAAACGAAAAACATCCTTTCGTAATTACGACTGCTAACGGCGAAGTTGAGGTGTTGGGAACTGCGTTTAATGTTTCAACCTTAGGTGATAGCACGGCTGTTTCTGTTTCACACGGTTTAGTGGCTCTGCGCAATAAAGTAGATGAAATACAAATCGCTAAAGGTGAATCGGCCAGTGCTACAAATACTGAGATTTCTGAAAAAACTGAAGTTTCAAAGAACTTTTTAGGATGGAAAACCGGTGTTTTCAAATTTGTGGACGAACGATTAGATAAGGTGGCAATTGAGCTCAATCAATTCTACAATAATCGCATTGAAATCAAAGGAAAAGCTAAATCAACTCGCCTCACAGCTTCATTCGAAAACCTTCCTCTTGAAGAGGTAATTGAAATAATAGTTATAACTTGTAGTGTACAGTCTGAAGTTTTAGAAGACAAGACGATACTCAAGTAAAATGATGAGAGGCTACTTACTCGTTTTATTCCAACTCTGTTTACATTGGTCTATAGGTCAAACACTATTAGACCAAGAAATTTCTATATCCTTCACTAATACGAATTTAACTAAAGCTGTCAGTCAAGTTGAGTTAACTTCTGGTCAAAATTTTTCATTTAATTCTAAACAGCTCAATCAAGTAAATAATACGTATACCAAGCAATTTACGAATGCCAGTTTAAAACAGGTATTAGATTATTTACTTGCTAACACCTCATTACAATACAAAGAAATTGGAGGACAAATTTCGATTTACCCAGTAGTGGCATCAGAGGGAACGATTGTGTTAAGCGGATACGTGCGAGATAACACTTCAAAAGAAGAACTTATTGGTGCTCGGTTGTACTTTCCTGATTTAGGAATCGGCTGCATTTCAAACACTTATGGATACTTTGCAATTGAAATTCCGAAAGGTCAAACCAGGGTAGTTATTGCCTCAATCGGCATGGAGCGCTATACCGATACCATTGATTTTGACAATGATTTTGTGATGAATTTCAATTTAGAACAGAATAATCTCGTTCTGAATACAGTTGAGGTGAGAAGAGATACGTTGAAACTAAACGATACGCCGATCAATCTATCCAATTTAGAGAAAACCACGGTGACAAAGAAAGCTGTCAAAGATATACCTGCTGTGGCTGGTGAGCACGATTTGGTGAAATTTATTCAGCTTTTGCCTGGAGTACAGCCCACAGAAGACGGAGGAGCTAATTTTTCAGTTAGAGGTTCACCAACTGGAGGCAATTTGATTCTAATAGATGAAATTCCTGTTTATCATCCCACACACATGTTGGGGGTCTATTCGATCGTAAATGTAGAAGCAGTGAAATCTGCCAGTTTATATAAAGATTTTATTCCCTTGAGATTTGGAGGACGCTCTTCTTCAGTGTTACAAATCCACACCAATGAAGGAAATTTAGAAAAAACACATCTAAGTGGCGGCATCAATATCAGTAGTTTACGGTTAAATCTTGAAGGGCCAATAGTAAAAAATAGAGCCTCCTATTATATTTCAGGGCGTAAATCTCTCTTACCAAGATTATCTTATAACTTGCTGAACGAATCCAACTTCATCCTACCAAATTTTCATGACTTAAATGGTAAAGTGAATGTTCACTTGAATTCGAATAACCGTATCTATTTTACAGGATATTACGGAAGAGACCGACTGAGAGATTCCTCTTATCTCTACAAATGGGGGAATTCTGCTGGATCTTTTAGGTGGAATCATATCATCAATAACAAAACTTTCAGCAACTTAACCTATACGCACAGCCAATTTGATTATGGATTTGCCACATCCAATTTGCTAAAAACGGTGAAGGTAGGTAATGATGAAAAGGAGAGTTTTAGCCAATCTGTTGTACAAGATAAATTGAGTTATGATGTCACTAATTTTTTCAGTAATAGCCTTAAAATAGATTTCGGATTTGACATCACTTCTGTTAGGACAGGCAGAACTCGATTTGTAGACAGTAGCGCGTTTCTCTTTCTTGAACGGAGTTCTTTCGAAAATGGGTTTTATGTTTCTGCCGAGAAAAAGATCAATAAAAAACTTACCATTTCAGGCGGAATTCGGACGCCATTTTCATTTCATTATGGCCAGCAAGATACCGTATCTTATTTAAATCCTGACATGACCAGCACAGAAGTGATTTACGAAAAAAACAAACCCTATGATTTGATTTTTAGCCTAGACCCAAGGGTTTTGATTAATTATAAATTAGGTAAAAAGGATCAATTGAGTTTCGCAGCTGGAATTGTTAGTCAGCACACTCATTTAGTGTCTTATCAAGCCAATTTTTTACCGGTAAATATTTGGACGACTTCAAATGAGAGATTGAAACCAGAAAGAAATCATTCCGCTTCGTTTGGCTGGGTGCATCAAGAAAAAATCGTGCAATTTTCAACTGCTATTTATGGTAAGTATGTTAGCAATGTGCTCGATTTTGCTTTGCCAAATTTTACCACTTCGCTTGAAATTGAAAGTAATTTATTATCGGGTAGATTGTTTGCCTATGGAGCGGAATTCCAAGTTAATTTTCAACCTGCAAAGTGGTATACGGCCATGTTGTCTTACACTTATGCCAAAACGAACCAAAAGGTAGAGGGTATCAATAACAACCAATCTTATGTGGCATTAAACGACCGCCCACATTACCTAAATTTCAGTCAGTATTTCAATATTTCAGAAAAATGGAAGATTGCAACAAATCTGATATTGCATTCGGGTAGAGCTGTGACCTTACCAACAGGGCAGTTTTTAGTTGGCGGAACGGCTTTTCCGGTTTTTCCAGAAAAAAGAAATGCAGAGCGTTTACCTAAGTATGAGCGAATTGATTTTTCGGTAACGAGAAACCTAGGAGTGAAACGTAAAAAATATTGGGGCGATTTGGTCTTGAGTGTTACTAACGTTTTAGGTAAATACAATCCATCTATTGTATATGTTGATCAACAATCCATAGGTACATCTCAATTATCAGTAATTAGTAAGGATTATGCCCCAACTACCATTGTTTTAAGCTTTAATTTTAAAATTTGACACGTTCAATTTACATAGCATTTTTGTCGCTCATTTTCTTGAGTTGTGACCCTGAGAAACCGGTTCCTGTTTCTGATTTTGATGAGAAGCAATTGGTGGTAGAAGGCTTTTTTACGGATGATACCATTCAGCAAGAACTCAATGTAAGCTTGGTCAATAATATTGGAGATTCCACCTTGGTTCCTGTGGAAAATTTTAATCTCAAATTGAGCACCATTTCACAACAATATCCCTTTGATTTAATAGGTGGGACAAAGGCGGTTTCACAAACTGCATTTGCGGGGCAAGAGTATGGTATTTATGAATTGCAGTTTTGTTACGAAGGGGTTTGTTATAAGAAGGATTTAGAAATGCCTGTAAAACCTATCATTAACTCATTTGAAGTTACTGCAACTCAATTTGATTCAACAAATGTTGGGAATCAAGAAAACTTAGATGTGAACCTGACTGTTGCAAAATCACAATATGTGCGTTATGAATTATTCCGGATGAATACAGCTGGTTTAGATACAGCCTGGGAGTTGATGCAGCAACCTTTTTATTGGGTCACTGAGGTTGTGCAAGGATCTTACGATTACAGATTAAATGAGCGACATCTAGAGCATCATAAATTCACAGATTTGGAGGGGGTGATGATTAAGGTCTATTCGCTATCAGATGAAACGGGCGAATATTTGCAGAGATTACAAAGTTTTGTGCAGGCTGAATTTACTGGGAGTCAGTATCAAAATCCGCCTTACTTTTATCCTGGTAATGTACATGGAATTGTTTACGGCACAAGTGTTGACTCGGCGATCTTTTATTTTTAAAGATCAGGTTTAGCTGGCCAGTGTAATCCCATTTTAAATCCAGCAATGGGCATGGCGTATCCAAATGTATGCCCATCTTCTAAGGTCCAT
>JAUHXX010000394.1 GCA_030426825.1 Bacteroidia bacterium
GTGTAAGTTCCCGGTCCGTTGAACGTCTCGATTTCCCCGAACAATTTCAGTTAGGCTACCTCTGGTACAATGTCATTGGTTCTGCTGTTGTTATATTGGTAGGGTTAATGTTGCAGGGCTTGACACCAGATGTTAAAACACCTTCTTCACAAGAAATTATTGACGCATAAAAAAAGAGAGGTGAAGCAAAACTTCCCTCTCTTAATTAATTCCAAGTTTAAAATTATATCAAGCTTGTCTGCCGCTAGGCAGGAACTATTTACTCCACTCTTCAATAGATTTCTTGTTCATTTCGATATAGTGATCGTAACCTGCTTTCTCAGCTGATGCTAAAGATCTTTTAGCAGTTGCAATCGCCTCTTTCTTTTTACCAAGTTTCGCTTCCATCAATGATTGTTGACGTAACATCCAGAAAGCTTCGTCACCTCTCATTTCAGTTGCTTTTTGAATCCACTCATAAGCTTGATTGATGTCTTTATCATTCTCGAAATAATAAACAGCTGCTTTGTAATAGTCATTTGCTGAAGGTCCAGCCATAGTTGACTCAATACTTGCCATAGAAATCTCTTCAGTTGGCGTTTCAATTACAACAGTTACTTTGGTTTTAGCCCAAGAGATGTTCAAATCTGCTTTGTTTCCGTCAACTACATTGTCAAATGCAATAGTAAATGACTCAACATTGTCAGTTAATGCTTTTGATTTTACTTTAACACGAGCAGCTTCTAATGAATCAACCCACGTTTCAGGTGTTCCCCAATGCTCAGTTTCTTTGTATAAAATAACTTCCCATTCTGTTTTACCAGGAATTGTGAATAATGCGTAATCACCAGCTTTTACATCTTTACCGCCGAATTTGAAGTCAGAACTAGCTGAGAATTGAACCGCTTTATTAGCACCTGTTCTCCACATTTTGTCGTAGGGCACCAATTCACCAAAAATTGTTCTTCCTTTTACACCAGGACGAGAATAAGCAATTGAAATATCTGTTAATCCAACAGTTTGCTCAATTTTAGCAGCTGGACTTGGTTGAGGAGCTTTTACTTGCGCCATACTTGATGTCGCTACTGCTCCTAATAATACTAAGGGAAATAAAATCTTTTTCATATTTGTTTTTAGTTTAAAAATGCTTTGTCGTTTTAAGGGAATAAAACTTTCGATAAAGATAGTAAAGCTGTTCAAGAATTTGGCGAAAGCTAATTCGAATATCAAATATTACTGATAAATGGTAATCTAAAGGTTTCATTACCTTTGCCCTGTTAATTTATGCCAATGGAAAATTTCGAAGACTTTAACTTAAGTAAAGCATTAAAAAATGCTTTGGGTGATTTAGGTTTTGACAAGCCGACTCCAGTACAGTCTAAGTCTTATAGCGTGATTATGTCTGGGAAAGACATGGTGAGCATTTCACAAACTGGAACAGGTAAAACCTTTGCTTACATGCTTCCTTTACTAAATGAATTGAAATTTTCTAAGCAGGTAACGCCAAGAATACTCGTCATGGTGCCAACGAGGGAGTTGGTGACTCAGGTGGTAGAAAAAATAGAAAGCTATGCATCCTACATGACTGTGCGTGTGCTCGGTGTGTATGGCGGAGCAAATATCAGTACACAAATGCAGGCTGTCATGCAGGGCTGTGATATCCTAGTGGCAACGCCTGGTAGGTTGTATGATTTGGCACTTTCAAACGCATTGAAATTGAGAGATATTAAAAAAGTCGTAATTGATGAAGTTGATATCATGCTCGATTTAGGATTCAGACCGCAGTTGACGAATATTTTTGAGATTTTGCCTGAAAAGCGTCAGCACATCATGTTTTCAGCAACCATGACTGAAGAAGTAGATGAATTGATTGAAAACGTATTTATCACTCCTCAAAAGATTTCTATAGCCGTTAGTGGAACACCTTTAGATAATATCTCTCAAACCTGTTATCAAGTTCCAAACTTTTACACCAAGGTAAATCTCATTACTGATTTATTAAAAGATAAAGACCGTTTTGAAAAAGTATTGGTTTTTGCTGCACATAAAAAAATGGCTGATCGACTTTACGAAAATTTAGAAGAGCGATTCGGAAGTGAAATGGCCATCATACACGGGAATAAATCTCAGAATTATAGATTTAGATCAGTTGAACAATTTGCAAAAGGCGAAAAAAGAATTCTTATAGCTACTGACGTTATGGCCAGAGGTCTTGATATTGAAAATGTATCGCATGTCATTAATTTTGATGTGCCGACCTTTCCAGAAAACTATATGCACCGTATTGGTAGAACTGGTAGAGCTGAAAAGAAAGGAGAATCAATTCTGATGTTTTCTTCTAAAGAGAATGAGCTCAAAGAAAGCGTAGAAACCTTAATGAATTATGAAATCCCCGTTCTTGAACTTCCTGATACTATAGAGATTTCAAAAGAACTAATTCCGGAAGAAAGACCAG
>JAUHXX010000081.1 GCA_030426825.1 Bacteroidia bacterium
AAACGCCAATAAACATCCAACACTTAGCCATATGGTTAAACCGATTTTCATTTATTTGTTTTCAACGTATCGGTTTTGTAGAAACTTAAAGTGGATGCTGCTAACAACTCATAACTACTTTTGTCTAAAGTAAAGCTATTAGACTTCCATTCAACCTTACCACCATAAGTGTTAAAGGCTGAACCATTATTCAAAGCTCCTAAATTGTCAAAATCCAATATTTCTGACGACCATATTCCTAATGTGCTTATGTGATCCGCATCACAAAAACTAGAGTATGTCTTAAATGAAGAACTTCTAATATCAACTACAGAACCTTTCGCACGATAGCATATCTCCCCAAAAGTTGCAGTTAGTCCATCTACAAATAATTTAGATTGGCCTAAATCTGCGATATTATTTACACTACCTAAATTAGCTTGAGATAAATAAACACTTGAACGTGAAGCGAATACTAGTGATCCAGAAATATCTGCACCTACAAAGTTTGATAAGCGAAGCGTTGAGTTTTCAGCTCTGAATACTTCATAACAATTGATAAAGACAATATTATTCCCTTCAAACTGGGTGTTATTAAGAATTATGCAAGCATTCCTATTTTCTGAATTCAGTAATATCTCTTTATCAACAGCCCCCTTCATCTGTAGGATTCCTGATACATGAAAAGCACCTTCATCTTCGAATCGAATTTCTTGTCCAGGTAAAATCCTTAATGCAATTGTTGAATCAATTTTAAAGGGACGATCCACCTTTATTGAATTCGTGTTAAAAAAGTATACTTCTTCAAATTTTGAATACTCTATATTGGGATGCTGTAACACTGAAACAAGAGTGTCCTCATTAACATGGTTGAATTCAGATGTATAGGAAGGATATTCATTCACTTCAATTATAAACAAGTTTTGACTTCCTGGTATTCTACAAGAGATCAATAAATCTTTAATTTTTTTAGCACTATGTTTTAACACAACTGACTGGTATTCAATAAAATCATTTCTACTTTTTGGCAAAAGAATCAAGTCATCAAAAGGAATGATTTCTTTTTCATTTATTTCTAGTGACACCAACTCAATGGGAAAGTCTGAAACGGCGGCCAAACTTAGCTCTAATGTTGAGTCCGTGTAAGCATTTAAAAAAGCATGAAAAGGCTTAGGCAAATTGATATTGTTTCTGATCAACTCAATATTTCTATAGTAGGGGTCAAACGTAAATTTTCTGTAGGGCCATTCTTTACTGACCAAGCCTATTTTTTCATTTAGTTTTTCTTGGATGGATAATCGGAATGCGTTAAAATATTCTTCATCACAAATTCTTTCGAGATTCTCTATGTAAGCTTTAAAGAAAACTGGATCTGCAAATAACTTATCATGATAGTTTGTCTCAATTTCCAAATAAGAATTGGGGATTCGTTGACCGGCAATTTTTTCAGTTTCTCTTACAGAAAAACTCTCATATCCAATTGGCTCTATTCGCTTGGATTCATTGTTATAATAGAACTTTACATCACTCCAGTCTAGCGAATGATATCCGCCGACCAAATCTATAATTGCATGAAACCTTGCCATCAGCTCTACATCAAAAACTTCGGATGCTTTTAGCGAATCTCTCCTAAAGGCTTCAAGAATTTTAGCACCCTGCAAATAATTCTCAATCAACTCGGGATCCTTTTTGACAACTCCTTTATCATAAGGCTCCACAAAGGATGAAGAATAGGCAGAATATTCTTCATCCAAATAAATATTATGCAGTTCGTCTATTCTCCACTCCCAGTACAATCCGGGATTCCATCTTAGTATAGCACCTTTCGTTCTGTTATTATGTTCTAAAACATGTTGTCCAAAATGCTCCTCAATGGCATATATCCCCAAATCATTTTCTCTCAATTGCACATTAATAAAGTCATAATTCAAATGGATAACTCCTTCTTGAGCTAGTAATTGGTGATAGACCCATTCATAGACGTAATTTCTTGTTCCCGGATGTTGTAATGAAAATCTATACATCCCTAAAACTGGAGTCTTCGTTTTCACTCGGTAAGACCATTTATCCCCTTCAAGATGATCTGTCATATGGCCTTTCAACCTTATTTCACCTTCTGTTTTGACACCATCAACTTCAATTTCACAAGGAACATAATTGTCACCAATATTAATTTGCACCCCTCTTTTTAGAGCTTCTTCTCTTTTAGATTCTATGAATTCAAAGTCTTCGTCTGAAATATCTATTTTCATCTGTATCGGCTCAACTTTGTCAGCTAATTTGGAGTTTGACCAATAAGTTGAAACTAGATCGCCCAAATTGGAATAGCCATATTTCTTGACGTAGGAATTCGCAACAAACAGCCCTACAATTACAACTAAGAGTAAAATCAAAATTCCGCGCTTAAGGAGCTTTATATAGTCTACCTTTTTGTTATTCATATCGTTTATACCTTGTGCAAATATCGCTAAAAATCTTCCATTAGAATTTGTTTCTCTAGGCAAGAAGAAATTTTTTGATGGCCTTCAGAATTAAGATGAATATTATCCAAATAATATGATTCTTCTTCAACATCAAATCCACTAAGATAGGTCACCTCATTTGAGATAATTTTCTCTTTTAATTGAATTCCACTTTCAAAGAGTTCGCCTGTCTGTAATTCTTGGATATCAAGATGATGATACACAACAAGTGGAACATCATTGGTTTTAGCGTAGTTAATGAATTTATCCCAACCTGGATTAACCGCGCTATCGTCAAATCCTTCTAAATAATCGTATCTAGAGCCGAAAACATCTTTAATTTTAGGAATTAGAAAATTCGACCATAAATCTCCAATAGCTGTTAGGGATTGTTTGTTAGGCCATGCCGGTTGTTCTCCAACAACTTTTCTATGATGCATGTTATCATGATAATCATGAGAACTAAAAACCAGCACAATCATATCCAACTTAAAATCAACATAATGTTCAAGAAAATTATAGGCATTTTCAGGTCCCCAACTTCCTGCTGAAATGTTGTATACGCCAATTTGTGACTCATATAAATTATTTATTTTTTTTTCTAAAACAGAAGACATCAAATCTTCTTGATCTACTTTGCTTCCACCGTTTAAAACTGAATCTCCAAATAATAAAATTCGCCTCTTGTCTTTTTGGGAAACTGCGTGCGATCTCATTCCGTATTCATTGGTTTGATAGGTATTATGAAATCGTGTAATGTTTTGATTCTTCTGCAATTTATATTCACACCATTCATCTTCATCATATAAGGGCCTGTCCCCGATATCGACTCCGAATCGCAAGATTATTTCTGAAACAATAACTATGCTAAGCAGCAATAGGCTCAGCTTCAACAGCTTTTTCTTCATCAGAATTATTATTCGTTAACATTAAAGAGAGTCCGATTAAAAAGATGGTCATAAATGGATTTAAGGATGATGTAAGCCATGGTTCAAAATTGGCCGAAAACAATATTGCAAAAACAAAGGCAAAACCGTATGATTTTCTTTTTATTCCTTGAATAAACAATCTAAAATAACCAAAAACAAATGCAAGTAAACCAATTAATCCAGTGTTTAACCATATAATCAAGTAGGAATTATGGACTCCCCCCTCATGACCTAACTCACCGAGAGTTCTTGCGTTTGCTTTCATAATAAATTCATCATACCCCATTCCTTTACCTAAAATCAGTGTATTTTGCTTAATATCCTCCCAAGAAAATAACCAGGCAATGACTCTTCCTGAGCCTTCTTGAATATTATCCAGCCTCAAGTCATCCGATAAACCCAAATCGTACAAAAGTTTGAGTAAGAAGTCGTACAAAAAGTCGAAGTAAATTATAAAAGCCCCCAAAGCTATAACCGTTAGTTGTTTAGAATATTTAAATCCGAATGTGATAAACTCGAAAATTAAGACTGAAATTAAGGCGGTTCTTGATCCACTTAGCCAAATAAATCCAAATGTCAGTAACATATAAAAAACGTTCTCATTTCTTGTGAAAATGTTTGGAAACTCTTTTTTAATAGCCGCATACAATAAATAGCTCACGATCAAAAATAACCCAAGACCATTGGGATTTCCGAATGCTCCTTGCCATCTACCTCCATGTGATGTACCAACTTCAGGAAAAGTGATAATTACAGAGAGACTAATTAAATGTATTATTATAGTAAAAGCTATAACATTAGAAAAAAATACTTTTCCTAATCTATTGAATTCATAAATCACAATGTTTGGTACAACTATGAGAATTAATCCATATGAGATTGTTTTTTGAGCTGCAACAAAGGCATCATGACTAAACTGTACACAAATAAGTGAAACCACCAAAAACCCCGTTAATGCCTTAATCACAATTGACATATTAATGAGCTGGTCATATTTTGTAATCACCAAGACTCCAAATAGCAACAAATAATATGGTTTAATGTCCTTTGCGAATTGCCATAGCTCTTGGGTATTATCGGAAAGAATAAATAAAAAGAGCATCCCCAAAAGCGCCTCAAAATAACGTTCCTTGGCAAAAAACAATATAAGATTGCCAAGTATTACAACAAATGCCAGAGGAGTAGATAACATACCTACCACTGACCATAACGCCATGATCACAATATAACCTGAGTTATTTTTAATTGAATCAAACATTATAACTCTTTCAAATGATTTAGGTAAATAGTCTTACGCTCCAATAAAAAATTAAGGTTGTCTTTACAATTTGACTCCCAATCTGATAGACTAGGAATTGATCGCCATCTCTTAATTTGTTGAGGCATTGCGGGGCCAATAGAGGACTTTAATTCTTCATATGTGCTTGTAATGTTACCATTTGACAAATTACTTTCAAACAGCTCCAACACCCTTTGCTCATATGATCGTTTAAATTCTTCAACCTCAATCAGCTTATTAAACAGAGAAGAATGGACATCAGTTTTATCAGATAAGAATGAAAACATATTTTGGTTAACATGATCTTTTCCAGGATAAGCCAGTGAGAAGTCTAAATCATTCAACACCCAGGTCCATTTTTCACCTTTTAATTTACAGACAAGCGAATTATTCGTTGGCCAATCTAGATTTGCAAAGAAAGTCTCAAAAATAATGTAGTCTATAAATGAAGATATGTTAATTTTTTCTTCTAGATTTTTGATGTCGCTTAATCCAATACTTTCTTTAGATTTTATATCAGCTACTAATTGTGTAAATTCTTTTTGATCTTTAGATTCTCCTTCCTTTAATTCTGCATTTCCACCTTCTAAAATTGTAACGTTCTTTTCCTTTCCTCCCATTTTCTTAGCCAATAAACTGCAATCAATCCGCTCTCTTAAATTGTACAATCCCCAATACCTTCCATTTATAAATAATTCAGTGGCTTGACCATTTTGAGTCAGAACATTTGTTCCGTAAGCAAGGCTATGCATGAGTAAATCAGCAAATAGCGTTTTGACATTGTCATTCCCGGACGTCCTCAATACCAAACTTTTATACTTATCTACACCGGTTTCTAAAAAACAATTTTTAATGATTTCTGACCCATAATTTTTTCGGGCATAAAGTTTAAGAGACTTTTGTGGGAACCCTCTTGTTGCATTCCCTCCTATTCTTAATCCCATATTTTGGTCGAGTAGTAATTCACCCTTAATAAAAAACTGCATGTTAACTTGTCTTTCAGAGTCCATTCCACGGTTAGTAAAATTAGCCTCTCTCTCCCACCATGCTTTAAAAAAACCATCTTCCTGCCATGAATCAGCTCCTAGAATGTGAACTCCTTTAAATTCATCAAACATATCCGAATGCTTAATAGATAAATTTATTATCGGCAATTCTGATTGATAGCTTGAAACATCAGTAAAAAAATAAATTGGAGATACCTCTAAACTATTTTTATTTTTTATGAAACAGGCCACCGACTTGACCTCTGGTAGATAAAAGCTAGGAGCCTTCCAATTATATGAAGTTGGAATATTAGTATTCTCTTTGTTTTGGATTTTACCTAAATCCAATCTTCCGTTTGAACTCTTGAAAGTTTCTCCTCCATCTTCAGAATAATAGATGTTAAATACGGGGTTCAATACCCCTATGATTCGCTCATCTTTATCGTAAACAACATTGTTATTAAAATCAACCGTTGTTTTATTCGATAGCTCAAATTCACTTAGATCAATTAAATCATACTTGTACAAAAGTAGAATTAACCCAATTGAGAAAACAAAAAATACTGAAAGAGCATCTATTTTTCTCAATGCCCGCATTACTTTTTAATAGGAAGAAGAAATATAATTGGCAGAAGAACTATTAGCCCTAAACAAGTAAGAACAAGGTATCCGGATCCACAACCGATTCCAATTACCACTGTTAAAAACAAGCCTAGAAGATCATTTTTATCCGTTTGTTGTCGTAATCCTAAGATGATTATTGCCGAAGATGACAATACCGCCAAAGGTAATGCGTATTTAGATATTGCAGCAATTAAAGCAATCCCAACTGCTATGATAACAGCATGGGTAATTATTTCTTTATCAAACTTTCGATTGACTACTTTCTGAAGCAAGTATGCCAGAAAACCAGCAACTAAAAGTTGAAGAATAAACAAGGGAATTAGCTTTGGTGAGAACCCATTGAAGCTATCAATTATTAAATTTTTTAGAAATTCCATTTCAAATAAGTCTATTTTTCTCGTCAAGTATCTTCATTAAATACTGACCGTATTGATTCTTTAACAAGGGTTGTGCTAAATGTTCTAGTTGTTTAGCATCAATAAATCCATTTCTAAAAGCAATCTCTTCTAAACAAGAAACTTTTAGTCCCTGACGTTGCTCAATTGAGGCAATAAAATTTGATGCTTGAATCAACGATTCATGCGTTCCGGTATCCAACCAAGCCATTCCCCGACCAAGCAGTTCTGTCTGTAATGATCCCTCTTCTAAATACAATTTATTTAAATCTGTAATTTCGAGCTCACCACGCGGTGATGGTTTCAAGCTTTTGGCTTTTTCAATTACAGAGTTATCGTAATAATACAAGCCCGTCACTGCGTAATTTGATTTAGGATTACTTGGTTTTTCTTCTAATCCAATTGCTTTTTTATTTGAATCAAACTCTACTACCCCATATCTTTCTGGATCATTGACGTAATAGCCAAAAACAACTGCTCCTTGATTAATTTGAGCGGATCTTTTTAAAATTGAAGAAAGTCCATATCCGTAAAAGATATTATCTCCTAACACTAAGCAAACTGAATCGTTACCTATAAACTCTTCCCCTAAAATGAATGCTTGCGCCAGTCCATCTGGTGAGGGCTGAACAGTGTATTGAATTGAAATCCCCAAATGAGATCCGTCTCCAAGCAATTCTTCGAAAACCAATACATCTCTAGGTGTAGATATGATAAGAATCTCTTTTATACCCGACAACATCAGAACTGACAATGGATAATAGATCATTGGCTTATCGTAAATCGGTAAAATCTGTTTGGAAACCGCTTTGGTTAAAGGATATAAACGCGTTCCTGATCCTCCAGCTAAAATAATTCCTTTCATATTGTTTTATAACTTCTTAAATGAACGAGTATTTTGAGCAAATGGTTACTAAAATCGCATGATTTATGAATTTTTAAGAGCTTAAAGTCCTAATAGTCAAAAACGGAACTATTTTTGTTTTAAACCAATCATTGAATTATACAGCATGAATAAATTCTTACTTCTAATTACCCTTAGCGTTTCATTAATTTCAAACGCACAATGCGATTCTACAGAATACGTTATGGAAGGCAAACTGATCACCAACTCAATTAAGTCTGTGAAAATCAGTCCTGATTTCAAGGCAGAAATTCCAAAAAAAGGAACCACTGGCGAATTGAATAAATACTTTGAATCTACGTTGTTTGGTTTTAAATCAACGGGTTGGTTAACCATTGCAACTGTCGAGATTCTAGATTTTGATCAGCAAAAAAATGCATTGCAGGTAAAAGTGCTAGAAGAACAATCTGAAATGACCGTGAACGGTGAAAAAAAGAATCATTTCGCAAAAGGAAACATTGTAAAATTCTCATGGAAAACGGCGCCAGAAAGAAAAACAACCTTTGAAATAATTGATGGAGACACCCTAGCAAAAGGAGATTTGTATTGTGGTAAAAGAGAGGGAATATGGGAGTACTATTTTAAAAGTGGTGTATTACAAGAAAGGGACAATTACAAACAAGGAAAAGCAGATGGGGTTTATAAAACGTGGTACGAAAGCGGTAAAATTAAAGAGGTTGGATATTACGATAACGGAGCACGAATCAAGGATTTGACCATGTATTTTGAGAGTGGATTACCACATAAAATTATTCATTACGAAAACGATAAAAAACATGGATCATACACGAAATATCGTAAAAATGGGAGTACTGAATATGAAGCCAACTACGACAAGGATGTATTATCTGGACCTTTCAAGTTTTACTATCCTGATGGAACTTTAAAACAACAAGGAACCCACGTGGATGGTGAGATCAGTGGAAAAATTGAGGTGTTTTATGAAAACGGCAAGCCTTATTTCACCACCTACATTACAGATCATGAGAAGGATGGAGAATATTTCGGTTTTTATCGATCAGGTGCAAAATTCATTGAAGCCAATTACAAAAAAGGCAAAATTCACGGACCTTATACCGAGTATTATGAGGATGGAAAACTATCTATCCAAGCTAATTATAACATGGGAGATAAAGATGGAGAACAAGTGCTTTATTACAAAAATGGCAACTTAGAATCTCAGGGAAGTTTCAAAAAAGGCACGAAGATTGGTTATTGGAAAGAGTTCTATGAAAGCGGTGAACCAAAAAGTGAAGGCAATTACAATGAAACTGGAGATCAAATTGGGAAATGGTTTGAATGGGATGAAAATGGCAAAAAGAAAAAAACGAAATACTAATTTTTAGTATTTTAGCCTATCAAAACTAAATACTTACAGATGAGAAGAGTTATTTTAAGTGCAGTTGTTATTTTATTAGGAATGAATGTGTATGGTCAATGTGACCCGAAAGAATACACGGAAAAATATAAAAACGGTTCTTATGTAATTGGTCAAACCGCCTGTGATGAAAAAACGGGGGAATGGAAGTATTTCGACAAAGAAGATAAACTACTAAAGCGTGTAAATTATGAAAAAGGCCAATTAAACGGAGTTCGTTCAATTTGGTATCCTAACGGTCAACAAAAAGCACTTGAGAATTGGACTGGAGGTAAATTAAACGGCCTTGTGCAATACTGGTCAGAAGATGGCACACTTACAGAAGAATCTAATTATGAGAATGGCAACTTACAAGGAGTTTCTCAAGAGTGGTTTGAAAATGGTAAAAAGAAATCATTAACCACTTTTATAGATGGCAAAAAATCTGGTGAATACGAAGTTTATTATGAGAATGGGAATTTAAAAGAAAAAGGAAAATTCTTAGAAGGAGAATTTGACGGTGAAATTAAATCTTACTTTGAAAACGGAACTGTTTCATCAGAAATGAACTATGCCAATGGCGTTCACCACGGCAAATACACAACTTATTTCAAAGACGGCTCAGTAAGTGTAACGGGTGATTATGCTGAAGGAAATCAAGTAGGTCTTTGGAAAACCTTTCATGTAAATGGCCAATTAATTGCAAATGGATACTATGAGGCCGGTAGCAAAGACGGACCTTGGGAAGAGTGGTACATGACTGGAAAGCCAAAATCTAAAGGCGTTTACAGAACTGGTGAAAAGGTTGAAATTTGGTACGAGTGGAACGAATCTGGTAAAAAATCAAAAGTTAAGTTCTAAGCCTAAAGCTTGAGTAACTTACTAAAAACCCTCGGACCTGGAATCTTATTTGCCTCAACGGCAATCGGGGTTTCTCATCTTGTTCAATCAACTCAAGCTGGTGCTAATTTCGGATTCACACTTCTTTGGGCCATACTTCTAGCCAATTTATTCAAATACCCATTCTTTGAGTTCGGAAGCAGATACGCAAACGCCACCGGCCAAAGCATCATTTCTGGCTATTACAAATTAGGCAAAGTTCCTATCCTACTCTATTTTATTATCACCATTATTTCCATGTTCCTAGTAACATCTGCTGTGGGCTTTGTGACGTCAGGGTTTATGCAGCAATTGTTTGGAATTAACAGCACCATGCTTACTGTGAGTTTAGTTTTTGGCGTCTGTATTCTGATTCTCATTACCAATAACTTCAAAATTTTAGATGGTCTTATCAAGGTCATTGGAATAGTTCTACTGGTATCCACACTTATGGCCTTTTTTATGGTTTTAGGTAAAGGACAAACCGCTAATGTAGACTTGTTCAGCTTTGACAGCATCAACACAGTAGATTATTTCACTTTTTTAATTCCTTTAATGGGATGGATGCCGACAGCAGTGGACCTTTCTGCCTGGAATAGTTTATGGACAGTTGAACGCATTAAACAAAGTGGCTATCATCCCAAACTCAAAGAAACCTTGTTCGACTTTAATTTCGGTTATATCTTATCTGCCTTATTAGCCATTTGTTTTGTTACACTTGGGGCATTCATCATGTTCGGAATTCCAGGCAAATCCTTTTCTGCATCTCCGGTCGCATTTTCAGGCGAAGTGATCAGTTTGTACACTTCAACCTTTGGTCCTTGGGCTTATACAGTTATTGCGATATCAGCCTTCTCAATCATGTTTGGTACCTGTGTAGCTGTTTTTGATGGCTATTCAAGAGCAATGAGCGCCACTTTACCTTATATCCTGAATAAAAATGAAAACAGTGTGTTAGCCGCATCAGATAACCCAACTGCTGAACAAAGCATGAACCAACGTGCCATGTACCGTATAATCTTATTAATAATTGGAGCCGGTGCATTTCTTATCATCTACACTTATCAAGGCGACATGAAAGGCTTTAAAAAGTTGATTGATTTGGCTACATCAGTTTCATTTATCATTGCCCCAGTTATTGCAATTCTCAACCTCAAGTTAGTTTCGGCAAAATACGTTGGTGAAGATTTTGTACCGCCTGTTTGGATACGAATTTTGGCCTACTTAGGAATCGTATTTTTATCTGTCTTTACCCTATTTTTCATATTTAAAGATTTCATTATTTCATGAGCCGTATACACTTGTTCGAGTTTGAAGATTTGAGTTGGTTTCCAAAAAACATTAGAAACTACGGAACCGATTTTCTACAGTTCGTCACCAATAAATTTGATTTCTACAAAGGTGTTGTACCTCTTATAGAGAAAGGAATTGAGAAATCTGGAACCAATCAAGTTCTCGATATGGGAAGCGGAGGTTCTGGAGGATGGAAAACGCTTATTCAACACCTCAAAAAAAACAACCCAAGCCTTAAAGTTCAATTTTCTGACTATTATCCTAACCTTACTGCATTTGAGCAAGCTGTCAAACTTGATCCTGAAACATTCAGCTATATCAAAGAACCTGTTGATGCCAGAAATGTACCTTCATCTGCCAGAGGATTTAGAACTCAATTTTTATCTTTCCATCACTTTAAACCTAAAGATGCCAAGCAGATACTTCAAAATGCCGTTGATGCAAAGGCACCAATTGGAATTTTTGAAGGACAAGTTCGAGATATACCCCATTTTATAAAAAATCTTTTATCTCCTATTTCGGTAATTCTGACAACTCCATTTATTAGACCCTTTAAATTCGGTCGTATATTCTTCACCTATTTTATTCCAATTGTCCCACTTTTTGTTTGGTGGGATGGTATTGTATCTGTGCTTAGAACATACAGTGTCAAAGAAATGCAAGCCCTAGTTGATCAACTCGAAAACACTGAAAGTTTTGAGTGGGAAATTGGTGTAAAAAAAACCGGCCCAGTTAAAGTGCCTTATTTAATTGGCTTTCCTAAAGGCTAGTTCCGAAAAACTTGGTAATTTCGAAGTCAGAAATTCAGTTTATGTCCCAAAAACAACTTAAAGTATTAGCCATCAGTGATTACAGAGATTTTCATTCTGTTCGACCAGAGGCTGAGATATTTTTGGGCTTAAAAAAAGAAGGTCTTGATGTTCATGTCATGTCTTATGCTGATTCTGAATACGGCAAAAGATTCGCCGAAGCAGGTATTCGCGTTATCGATTTTCATCCACAAGAAAAATTCAATAAAGAAGAACAAAAATTTATTCGCGACCTTTTTGTTAAAGAACAGTATGATGTTGTTCACCTGTTCAATTCTAAAGCCATCATCAACGGCATAAAAGCAGCTAAAGGT
>JAUHXX010000082.1 GCA_030426825.1 Bacteroidia bacterium
CATGTTAATTGAGCATTGACATTTACCCCCCATAAAAGAGAGACTAAAAGAACAGTGAATTTAGAACTTAGGGCAATTCTGAACATACTTCAAATATAAGGAATAAAAACATTTTGTCATCCGAATATTTGACATTCAAGCATCCAACACCAACTTATACCCCACTCCCCTGATATTTAGAATCTTTACAGTAGAATCAGCTTCCAACTTTTTACGGAGTTTAGAGATAAATACATCTAGCGTCCTGCCCACATAAACACCTTGATCTTCCCAAACAACGTTCAAAATTGCCTCACGCTCTAAGGTACTATTCGCAGATTCGTACAACAAGCTCAACAAATCAGCCTCTTTGTTGGTCAACTCAATCTCCTGATTTTCAAAATAGAGTTTCAGTTTCTTCTTATCAAATCGGTATTTTCCAATCATGATTAAATCTGTTCTCTGCTCATTTTTATTTCTGATAATCAGGAATACCACAACGATCACTACGATTAATCCAAGGCCAATTATCCACAAGTAATTAGTTGTACTAGCTGCTGAACTATTTTCTGTCAATTCATTTGGATTTAGCTGCTGATCCATTAAGGTGATTTCAATGTAGTAACAATCCTCAGGATATTCCCTTGATCCACAAGCCATTGATTCCAATTGAGGATAAGAACCAATTTCGTAGCTGAAGGCAACTTCATTCGAGGCACAGTCTAAAACCTCAACCAAATAATTGTAAGAAACCTGTTGAACTGTAAAAACACTATCTATTGTTCTTGATAATTCATCAGGTTTAAATCCAATGGTTTTTTCAAATTCAATTTTATAGGTTCCCTGATCTTGAATTATCGGTAGAACACGCGAAGTTGAATCGCCATTAAATAATAATACTTGATGTCCAACTGCTCGCATAGCGGCCTTGTTATGGCTAATGATGTTGCCATCTTGAGTCCATCCAATCGACCCTATTAAACAAAGTCCAATTATTAAAACCAATTTATAAAACAGCTGTCGTCCCATGCATTGCAAAGTTACCCAGATTTGACCAATAAAAATCCCGATCAGCGTGAATTTACACTATTTTACATTCGTTAAACACCTTTATTAATAGCTATTTAGAGATAATCATTAAATTATGAATCTCGAATGAAAACTTCAAACTTGAAACGAATTAATTGATTACTTTTAATGTGAATATGAACAAAGTTTCTAGATTGGTATTGTTTTTCTGTTTGCTCTTATCAGTCAATTCGATAGGGCAAAAACGAATGACCGTTCAAGAAGCTGCCGATTCTAACTTTATCAAATTAAAAATCCAAGGACTATATGGATTTGAAACTTATAAGAACCTTGACCACTCTGGCGCCTATTTTGGAGAATGCATTGCCATAGACATTCAAAACATCACAGACACCATTTTAGTTTTAACAATTCCTGTAGGAACTTACCTTATTTGTGATGATACCTCTATCCAGAATATGGTGGTTACTAAAACCGCGCAAATAGAATTGACCAACTACATCAATAACAAATACAAATTATTTGCCATGTGTGGTGAAATTCATGACGGCGTTCCTCAAAAAGGGAATCATTACACGATAGATGGATTTGCTGAAGAAGAAGTAGTGCGTCTTGCACGTGTCATAGAAGACAGAAAAGCACAAAATCATGTGGGGCAATTAGCCATGTGGGCTGTTGCCAATAATGTAGATTCGCTTGAATTGATTGAGTACATGAGTAACAAAGAAGTTGATCCGGTGCTTGAGTTGCTTGAAGCAGCTGATGTCAAGGTGAAATTCAACGAACATCTTCAAAATGAACCTCCTATTCAACAAGATTCAACTGCTAATCAAACAGCTGAAAAAATAGTGCAAGAAGAGTTGAAAGATGAAACCGATCAATTGACTATTGTTTTAGCAATCAGTGCCGGTGTATTCTTCATCACCTCTCTCATTCTATCTTTGCTTTTAAGAAAACGAAATAAAGCCACAACAATAAAAAAATAAACCATGACCATTCAAGGCATTTTAAATACAGTAGCATTCGTAATCCTCTGTCAAATAGGCATTGCTCAGGAAAATTCATGTAAAATTAAGCTAGATATTTCGGTAGATAAAAAATTGCAGAAAGACTTTATAGAAAACGGTCGCATTTACTTTTTCCTTTCGCAAAACAAGAGAAGCGAGCCTTACACTCAAACCTTTCCTTTTGGCGCTCGAACACATATTTTTGCCCAAAATATTGCATCTTTCAAATCGGCTAATCACTTAAAATTGGAGCATGACGATCAATGGATCAGTACCGTTGAATGGGATTTAAATAATGTTCCCACAGGAAAGTATTATGTTCAAGTACTCTGGGATCATGATATAAAAGAGTCCAGAATCAACGCACCTGGCAACCTTTATTCGTCAAAAGAATTAATTGATTTAACAGATGAGGTAGAGCTACAATTAATCTTGAATCAAGTGATTGAGTCTACCCCTATAATTGAGCATGAATTGGCTAAAGAGGTTGAATTTAAAAGTGAACTGCTCTCAAGTTTTTGGAATAAACCCATGACATTAAAGGCAGCTATTTTATTGCCACGAAATTATGATCCTAAAAAAGCTTATCCGATTCGGTATAACGTTGCTGGTTATGGCGGTAGGTATCACCGAATCAACAGACAATTGGGAGATAAGGACTTTATGAAATGGTGGCAATCTGATGAAGCTCCAGAAATCATTTCAGTGTATTTAGATGGCGAAGGACCTTTTGGAGATTCATACCAACTCGATTCAGAAAACAGCGGCCCTTATGGTGAAGCGCTCGTTACAGAGCTTATTCCGTTCATTGAAGAAGAATTCCGCGGAACTAATACGCCCGAAAACAGATTTGTGGATGGATGCTCTACAGGAGGTTGGGTTTCATTGGGTCTTCAAATTTATTATCCTGACGTTTTTGACGGATGCTTCTCATACAGCCCTGATGCGGTAGATTTTGAGAATTACCAGTTGATTAATATCTATAAAGATCCAAACGCCTTTGTGAATGAATTTGGATATGATAGACCAGTAATGAGAATGCCTGACGGCGAACCTGTCCTTACATTAAAAGACTTTTTACAATACGAAAACGTATTGGGCAGCTCAAATACATATTTGAATTCAGGCGGACAATTCAGTGCCCATGCGGCTTTGTATAGTCCTAAGGGTGAAAATGGTTTACCAAGAGCATTGATTGACCCAACTACAGGTGATATTGATCACGAAGTTGCCGAGCATTGGAAAAAGTATGATTTTAAATTGTATTTACAGAAAAACTGGAATG
Source organism: Bacteroidia bacterium (assembly GCA_030426825.1). Taxonomy (GTDB): domain Bacteria; phylum Bacteroidota; class Bacteroidia; order Flavobacteriales_D; family Crocinitomicaceae; genus Paracrocinitomix. Next base: position 3,301 of record JAUHXX010000082.1, read on the forward strand.
AGCTCGGGCCAAAACTTGCAGACAAAATCTATATTTGGATGGGCGATATGGATCATTTTTACTTGAACTATGCCACGCATGAATTTGCGAGTTTTTTAGAAGGCACCGATTCTCCCAAATCAGATGCCGTTATAGATTTTGCTCCATACGAAGGTCATTGCAATCAATACTCCCATAAGGCTGCATTGATTCAAATTCAGAATAAAATTGATGCTAAAAATGAATAAACTTTTCGTTGGACGCAACCTATTTTTAATTGACTTTATTGGTGCAACCATAGCTGCTCTAATGCTAGGCTTAGTTGTTCCAGCTTTAAACGAATACATCAACATGCCCTTGCCAGCATTGCATTGGTTGGCTATTTTTGCAGTTTTTTTCGCGGTATATTCTTTATGCTGTTTTCTTATTAAACCGAAAAATTGGATCGCCTTCTTAAAGCTGATTGCCTGCCTCAACTTAAGTTATTGTGTGGCCATTTTAGTGCTTGTGATTGTATATTCTGACCAGCTTACCCTAATCGGATTCATCTATTTCAGTTTTGACATTCTAATTGTAGGATCACTTGCATTGAAAGAATTGAAAGCCGCAAAAAATTAATATATTGGTTTAAATTATAGACTATGGGACTATTTGATCGATTAGGAAATGGCTGGAAAATGGGAATGTCCAGTTTAAAAGTCATTAAGAAAAATAAACAGTTGGTACTTTTTCCAATCGTTTCTAGTATTGCCCTAATATTGGTCATTGCATCTTTTATTGGAATTTTATTTGCACAAGTAGGGACCAACTTTGATGAAGTCATTAGTCAAGGATCTATTGGTGATTACATCTTAACATTTATCTATTATCTCATTTGTTATTTTGTAATCATATTTTTCAATGTAGGTTTGGTTCATTGTACCAGAATCTATCTTAAGGGAGGAGAACCAACCGTAGGTGCAGGTATCAAATTCGCAGCTTCACGTTTTTCAGTTATTTTGGGATGGGCAATGCTGTCAGCGACAGTTGGATTAGTACTGAAAGCCATTCAAGAAAACTCAGGAACTCTCGGAAATATAATAAGTGGAATTATTGGAGTAGTTTGGTCGGTCATGACCTTTTTCGTGGTTCCAGTTTTGGCTTACGAAGACTTAGGACCAATAGAAGCCTTTAAACGTTCTAGTAAAATCATGAAAGAAAAATGGGGAGAATCCATTGGAGCCTCATTTAGCTTTGGAATATTAAGCCTTGCCGGCTTTTTGCTTATAGCATTACCAATCGGTTTTATATGTTCACTCGTTCATCCAGTGTTTGGAATAGCTATGGGTGTATTGGCTGCTTTTATCATTCAAAGTATAGTATCAGCAGCTGAAATGGTATTTGTGGCATCTGTTTATCACACAGTGGTTGAGGATCAACCTCTTGAAGATTTTGATTCAGATTTGCTAGATGATTTGTTCGTGAAGAAATAAAATTTTTAAGGCGAATAAATTGAGTCAGAAGGATATTTTAAGAACTTTAAAACTTAAGTTCAACCATATTATATTGCCTTTCCTGATAATCTCATTATCAACCTTATTAGTTTTCACTACTTTAAGGTGGATATTAGATATTAAACTAGGATTAATTTCTGTAAATGAAACTATTCTATCTGTTTGGATTCCATTAATTATTCCATGGATTCCGATTCTAATTTGGCTGAAAAAACCTGTTAAAATATTAAATCTTCGAGGTAAACGGGAAGATGGTTATTTGGGTTACCAATTTGGATTTAGTTTATTAATTGCGGTTCCAATAATCGTTGCTCAAAACTATTTAGAAAATAGGTCATTCGATTTAGTAACTGTTCAAAGCACAGATGAAATTCTTAACTATCCTCAAGAACGGTTCTTTCAAATTAAGGACTATTCGATAGAAAAAACAGATAAATTCCAATATTTCACTTCAAGAACGAGTGGCCGCAATAATTCGAATTTAAATTTCTACGCCTATTTTGTTTGTCCATTTGAATCTTCAAATAAACAGATTTATTTAGGTATAAAATTCCATAAAAGAATTAAAAACAGAGGTAGTTATGAGAAAAAAAATGAAGAATATAAAACATTCATAATCCATTCAATTGGACAGATGGCTTCTTCTAGAATAAATGATTTCAATTACTTTGTAAAAGAAGTTACTTCTGATGACCAAAGCGGTTTCTTAGAGGCTTGTCCTCAGACCAACAAAGTAAAGTCACCAACAATTCTTGTCGGCCATCAAGAAAATTTTGAAGATCGAAAAGGAGCTACTTTTGGATGGATATTTGGAGCCTTTATAATCGCTAACCTCATAATGGTTTTTATGGTAGCTATCCCCAAAATTGACAAAAAGCAATTGAGATTGGTAATCAATAAATCAAACGACAAAGATGAAGACTTGGCTGAACTGGTAAATATTTTTAATCCTTTTGGTCCAAATAGATTTACAGGAATTATATGTGCATCTCTAGTGATAACTTTTTTTGTGTCAATAATTGGCGGAATTCATATTATTTCCCCTACTTCGAAAGAACTAATAGAAGTAGGTGGATTGAGTCATAAAGAGTTTTTTAGTGGTGAATACTGGAGGATATTTTCTAGCATGTTCTTACATGCTGGATTAATGCATTTAGCAATGAATTTGTTCGGACTTATTATCGCTTCCATTTTTTTAGAAACAAAAATTAAAACAATAGCTTTAATTACGGTTTATTTAGTTTCCGGAATTTGCGCTTGTATCGCAAGTCTATACTGGAATAACAATTCAGTAACCGTTGGTGCTTCCGGAGCTATTTTTGGTATGTACGGCCTTATTACTGCCCTTACCATTCTCAAAAAATATCCTAAACATGAATTAAAATCCAATTTCAAATTCTTAGGACTGTACCTCGGTATTAATCTACTTTTTGGACTTTTGAATACAGGTATTGATAACGCCGCCCATTTTGGCGGATTCTTATCCGGCCTTTTAGTTGGGCTAATATTCTTCTATAAAGTAAAAATGGAAAATAATTAACATCACAAATCCTTATTCTCAATTCTGAATTCACAAATGGTGCACTCCTCCTTCGTACCTGGATTTTCTGTATACTCAATCCAATTCAATGCATGGCGCCAATCTTTTGAAATATTAGCTCCATTTTTAACTAAAAAGGTGTAGTCTTTATAATATTCTGAGCAGTATTGACCATTTGCCAGTCGTTCTAAAATGGTATTTGGAGCCAGGGTTTTCGTTTGATAATTCGTAACGTCATCATGGCGCATAACAATTGTTGAATCTGAAGCATTAACTACACGCACCTCACCTGTTTTGTTTTTGCTGCAGGACAAAGTAAAAAATATACTTATGATCAAGAAAGTCACTCTCCATTTCATAGGTCTTAAAACGGGAACAGAACGCAAATATTATATTTTTCATATGTTTGTTGAAACCTAAACTTATGAAACGTATTCTAATTATTGGATTTCTAGTAAATACGATTAACCTTCACGCACAGATTAATCTGAATAATACCACCTGGATTGAAGGAGAAACATCTGTTTTTCACGAAACACAGCTCGAATTTAACCAAAACTTATTCACTTCAACGACCGTAGGTTTTGGTGAAAGACTTTATATGTTCTCGAACGAAGATGAATTTATTTGTGATTCTTCAGGGGCAAGACTGACCATACCCGGTGAAAAAAAACCGCTTAGGCTTGATTTTTATGGTTATTATAAAATTGATGGCGAATTGAAGTTACTATGTAGAACCTCAGGTGATAAAGGATTGAAAGACCTTTGGCTTGTTTCTGGATCGGGAGATAAAAACTTTTTTGGTACTGAGCCTCCGAAAAAACTTGTTTCAGCCAAAGACCTAAAATCCATTCAAACAACAATGGGTTTTGATTTAAACCATAACAATATCATAGCCTTTACCTCTTCTAAGTTAACTGAAAAAGGAAAATACAGTGGGAAAATAACAACCATATCCTTATATGACCTAAACAAGGAAAAAATCATAAATGAAACCGAAATAGAAACGGACCCTGGACTAGTGAGCAGATATATAAATCCAGATCACACCTTTCTTGAATCAAATGTGTTGGCATTTATGTTTAGGGGAAATGTCCAAATTTTGACGACTGATGGAGCAATTAAAAAGAAAATCGATCTATCTGAAATTCTTCAATTACAAGACAAATTTCATTCACAAATGCTCGCTTTTAAAAAGACAACTAAAGGAGAGTACGTGGGTTTAATTGCGGATATAGGAAGTACTGGATTACTAAATAAGTATGTTCACCGGGTTGTTTTCGATAAAGATTTTAATTTGATACCTGATTTAACCATTACTTGGGACATTCAATCCGATCCACATACCATGAAATATCCTAAAATCAAGCCATTTATCAACTCAAATGGTGATGTTTTCATCACTTCAAATGGTTTTGAGGTTTATGCCACTGATATTATGGGGATTACTTACAATGGAGACAAGTGGATTAAAAACCTGCCGTATAATCATGGAAAAGGCGAAAGGTATCATGCACATATAGCCACTGGTCTCAGTTTCCAATATCAATTGCATAATGATGAATTATACATTTCATACCTCGATAATAAAAACAACTTGTTAAAGTATGATCCAAACGATTATTTAAGACCGGAAAAAGGATTCAACACTACACTTTTTAATGAAATACCTGAAGAACAGGTAATTTCATTGCTAAGAGTGAAGGCGAATGGCAATATAAACGTAGAAGAACAATATAAATTCGCAAATACAGATGTAATGCTGACATTAATGAAGATCAATAAATCTGGAATTTATTTAGGTGGAGCTCAAAAGCTAGATGGAGCATTTCAATACAAGGGATTTTATCATTTTCTAGGACATAAATAATCGCTTAAATGAAATCTCACTTTTCCTTTTTGATTCCCCTATTTTTAATTATTTCATGTGTCTCATCTGACCCCAATGATGAAATAGATGAAGGATTCATTTCTGATGAAACCTATACCAATGAAGAGATTGGTTGGAGTATGGATGTTCCGAGGGGTTGGGAAATAACCACTAAACAAGCAATTCAAGAATCTAACGAACGTGGATTGGAAATAGTTGAAGAAAACACAAACATCAAAATAGACGCATCAGGTCTAAAGCACCTATTGAACTTTGAATCAGATGATGGAAGTTCGTTCATGTCAAACATTGAACCTTTTCCGATTGAAGACAAATCACAATGGGATGAAAACGAAGAATTCATATATCAATTAATTCAAGAAGCCTATGATTCACAAGGCATTCAATATCAGTCTGATCGATACACAGAGCGAGTTGACGATTTAGTGTTTAATGTGATTAAAATAGAGCTGTTAGGAGATGAAAATGAACTATTAATGACTCAATTAATTTTTACGAGACACATTATTGGATATAATTTTGGAGCAACCCTTAATTGTACTTCAGAAGAATCAAAAAAAACCCTGCTAACAGCCTGGAGAACTTCAAAGTTCAGTATAAGAGAATGAATATTACTCGTCTCGAGTAATACGACCAACTTCCGGTTAAAAAAAACGTCTTAACTTAGAGAAACTACTCTAATGGCGAAACTGCTACAATTGACTCTTGTGATTTTATCTCTTTTTTCGGGGATGAATACACTGTGGAGTCAAAATTTCGTCAATCCAGACCTTAATGGTATTGTCTGTACTAGTTGTGTTCCTACTTCTTGGTTTATGGTACCCTACACAGAGCCATTTTGTATGGCCTCTACCGCTACAGTAGCAACAGTTGATAATCTAGATATGACTGGACCCAATCAACCTGGAGGGCAAAACGGAAACCCGGTTTCTGGCACCTCATTTTGTTCTGGACTTCATGCTAGTAACGGAACGGACACCTTGCAAGAAGGACTCGGTCAAATCGTTAACGGACTGACTCCCGGAACAACTTATAATATTTGCTTCTACCAAGCAGTTGTCAAACAACAAAATTGCTTAGATGAGTCTGGCACCTGGCTCGTATATATGGATAATGCCCTGGTGTATACTGCACCAGTTTCGACAAGTAATCTCGTTTTTAACAGTAATAATATAGTTTGGGATCAAAGAACTTTCAGCTTCGTAGCAACGGCTGCATCACATGAATTTGAATTCTTGCCAATTGATGATGATCCCAATATTGATACAGATTTAGCTGATATAACGGGTGGTCTAAGAATGGGAATTGACCTCATAGAATTAACCATACCAGCAAACGCGACAATTACCGCTGCGGGACCATTTTGTTTATCAGATCCTGCCGTCACACTAACTGCTGCAACTCCTGGCGGAACATGGTCTGGAAATGGAATCACCAATAACATGACTGGGGAATTTGACCCAGCAATTGCAGGCGTTGGATCACATGTGATTACCTATGATATGGGAGGAGGATTATGTGGTGGAATGGATAATATTACCATTGATGTGATCAGTTCTGGAAACGCGAGTTGGACGCCTCCTGCAACACCATTATGTGATGGTGATGCGCCAATAAATTTAGATGGATTAATCACAGGTGATTTAGGAGGGACCTGGTCAGGTTCAGGCGTTGCTGGAAATCAATTTGATCCTACGGGACAATCAGTAATTGTATCTGTTACTTACACTGTTGGGACCGGATCCTGTGCCGCTACTGAGTCACATGACATTGGAGTGGTGAGTTTGTCCGCAAATGCGACCTCTACCGATATCGCTTGCAATGGAAATGCAGATGGCACTGCTAATGTCACACCTTCTGGTGGATTTACCTATTCTTATTCTTGGAATACCTCACCAGTTCAAACTACTGCTTCAGTATCTAACTTATCGGCAGGAACATATACCGTCACTATAACTGAAGATGCAAGTGGCTGCGCAACGACAGCAACAGTGACGATTTCAGAACCACCTCCTCTCAACGCAACAGGAAATACGGCACCAAACTGCGGAACTACTGGCTGGGCAGAGGTTTCGGCTTCTGGAGGTGCAAGCCCTTATACCTATTTGTGGTCACCTACTGGAGGAACAGGTAATTTAGAAAACAACCTGCCTACAGGAATTAACAATTGTGTGGTTACGGATGCTTCAGGATGTACATTCTCAGTGGATATAGATGTAATCGCAATACCGCTACCAAATGTCACCGTATCTGTTGACACTACGGTAGGCTACGGGGAAAGCGCCAGAATTAATGCTTACGGAGCAAGCTCTTATCATTGGGATCCTGATTTCAATTTGACTTGCGGAAGTTGCCCTGACCCTATTGCAACAGTGAATGAAACGACTATTTATTGTGTCACTGGTAATGACGGCGCTTGTTCTGATACAGCATGTCTCAAAATAACTGTTCAAATTGACTGTGGTGAAGTATTCGTACCTTCTGCGTTTACTCCAAACAATGACAATAACAACGATTTAGTTTGTGCTTTCGGTAATTGTTTACAGTCTTTTGTCTTTAACATATATAATCGTTGGGGAGAACAGGTTTTTGAAACATCAGATACATCTATTTGCTGGGACGGAACTTGGAAAGGTAAGGACCTGAATTCAGGTGTATTCGTATACCGATTAGAAGGTTATTTAATTTCTGGTGAAAAGGTTGATTTAAAGGGAAATATCAGTCTGATCAGGTAATACCTTAATTGTCTTTTTCAAACGTTTTCAAAAGATGCTGTTATATAATCAGTTCAAGATGACCATTATCCATTGATTTTATTTAGATTTAGTTTTAGAAAAGGCGCTACTTAAATGATCAAAATTTCATGCATATATTCCGTTCTGGTTATATTCCTGCTAATAAGTTGCGGCTCTGATCAAAATACCACTAGACAAACACTGCCCGATTTATCGCATCTTCAGCAAACAGTAGACCTAAATACTCATGAGGGATACACCAATAATCAGCATGATGGTCAAGTTATTTCTCCTATCATTAATACTGTGGGAGACACAGTAATTACTGGGAAATCCATTTTTTTAAAGGGCTTTGAGAATGAAATCACAGGTGAATTCCGCAGATTACCATTTGAAATGAAATTCACAGATACCATTAAAAACAATAAACATCTGATACCTGAAATCATCCCATCCCACATATTAACAGCTGAAATGCTGGAAGAAAGTCGATTAAATTCAAACCCTACAGATTATCATCTCATAACTACTACAGGCGATACCATAATAACGAACGTTCCTGTTGAAATTGAAGCGGTAGAACAACCATATTATTATACTGAGCCCATAGATATCCTCGATTTTTCAGTGAATAAAGATGCCACCATGGATGTTCAATATTTGGACATGGAGCATGGATTAAAATCATCCTACATTAGATCCATGTTACACGACAGCAAAGGGCAAATATGGATAGGTTCAGATGGTGCTGGACTAGCAAAATATGATGGAGAGTCCATTGGTTATTTTAACAGTAATGATAACCTCACAGAAAACACCCTTTTCTCAATTTTGGAGGACCGAGAAGGGAACATTTGGGCCTCTTCTTTCAGTCAACCTCTTATGAAATTTGATGGAACAAAATTTATTACTTATCCCCAGTCAAATGGAATGCCGGACGACTTCATTTTTACGCTTTTTGAAGATTCTAAAGGCAATATATGGTTAGGATCTGGAGGTTTCGGACTTACGAGATTTGATGGAGAAAAATTCATTCATTTCTCTAAAAAAGAAGGCCTATCTTCAAATAAAATACATGGCATTTCTGAAGCCAGTAATGGCGACATCCTGGTTTCTACTCTCGGTGGAGGACTGAATATTTTAAATCCAGATCTTATCGGCAAAAAATCTGAAGACCTATTCCAGAAAATTGATG
>JAUHXX010000083.1 GCA_030426825.1 Bacteroidia bacterium
AACCGTAGGGCCAATTACGACTACAACATATACCGTGACAGGAACAGTCACTGCAACTGGATGTGAAAATACAGCGAGCGTAACAGTGAGCATTTATGCATTACCTACGATTGATGCAGGACCGGATACTTCCATGTGTATTGGTGATTCTACTCAATTAATGGCGACTGGAGGAGATACTTATGTTTGGGATTTTGATCCAAGCCTTTCGAGTAATATCGTTGCTGATCCTTGGTCTCATGCTACTTCGGATACTTGGTATTATTTGGATGCTTATGATGCAAACTCTTGTTTCGGAACGGATTCAGTATTTGTTCAAGTCAATCCATTACCTTCAGCACCAGTTATATTTGAAGTAAATGAATGGTTAATCTCATCCTATACATCTGGAAATCAATGGTATTTCAATGGGTCGCCACTCGTTGGTGAAACAAATGACTCTATTGATTGGGTAATGCAAGGGCAAAATGGGCAGTACACACTTTTGTATACGGATATGAATGGGTGTGAGAAATTCTCTGAGGTAAACAATATCATCACGATTACAACTATTGGAATTGATGAGGTAGATGCTTTCGAGGTTAATATTTATCCTAATCCATCAAACGGGTTAGTTAATCTAGAATTAAATGAACCAGCGGATATTATCCAGATTGTATCGGTAAACGGTCAAGTGGTTTATTCAGAACAAAATATTTCATCTGGCTTAACGAATCTAGACCTGACATATTTGAAAGACGGAGTATATATCATTCAAATTATTCAAGACGATTTAATTGTTAACAGAAGAATCATTAAAGAATAGATTCTTTTTAAGATTTTAAGAAAACCTTTGAGTGATCAAAGGTTTTTTTGTTTCTGGGCATTTGATTTATCTTAATTCAATTAGAAATATGGCTGTGACAGATGATGATTTAATTTGATCTATTCATCATCAAGTATTTCAGGGTTTGTACTTCTGTTTTTATTGAACAGGTATAGGGTGAAAAACAATAGGAACAGTGCAAGAAAGAATACGGCCATTCTATACATCTCGAACTCTGCAATGGATTCATCAATATCTCTATAAATATATTGAGGAAGGGCAGGATTTTTACTGTTCGATAGGGTTTGTATGTGGAAATGTAAGACTCCAGCAGCAATGAAACAAATCAATGCACCCAAGATAGTGGCAACTCTGAACAATTTATTCTTGTTCTAAAACGAAGAATGCTGTACGTCTATTTCTTTGATGATACTCTTCTTGAAGGTCTTCATCAGTTAAAGAATAGATGTATTCAGGAGTTAACATAACGGGGTTTCCATTTGCGTCAGGTACTTCTGCTGGCATGGTTTCACCATATCCTTTAGCAACTAGTCTCTCCATTGGAATACCATTTTCTATTAAGTAATCTACCACAGATTGAGCTCTTCTTTGTGAAAGTTTCAAGTTATAGCTGTCACTTCCACGTTCATCTGTGTGAGATCGAATCTCAATTTTTAAATTATTATTCAATTCTAAGAATTCAAGAAGCTTGTCCAATATTTCAATTGAAACAGGTCTCAAGTTTGCACTATCAAAGTCGTATTCAATTCCCTCGATTGTAATTTCCCCTTGAGGGATTTGCTCCAAATAGAAATCTTGTCTATAATTTTTTGATTCTGTTTCACCAGCAGTAAATACAACTGCCTTATCTGCGAAATAGTCTTTTTTGCTTGCTCTCAAAAACAATTCTAGATTCGGGATAAGCTCATGCTCGTAATATCCTTTGTCGTCTGTTTTAATTTCAAAATGCTCCCACTTATAGGTGATATCTTTAAATTCAACAGTGGCATTAGGAATTATTTCGTTCGTTGCCATGTCGTATACATATCCAGAAATTTTAAATTCCATAGGTGGAAGTTGAACTTCAAAGATTTTATAACATGATGAACACAAGTTGTTGAAAACAGAATCACAAGTGGTACAACTATCTCTATTGGAAGATAAAAAACCATCCGTCAAATCTTCATTAGCAATGAAGTAACTGTCATCCTTTGGAGAATTGATAGGCGCTCCTGCATTTTTTGGAATGCCGAAAGATTCGGCATCTCTATCATAATTACTTTTAAAAATGTCTAATCCACCAGTGCTTTTGTGTCCGTCAGAACTGAAAAATAGGGTCCTTGATTTTTGATGGTAGAATGGCGCACGTTCGTCAAATTCAGAATTTACTGGGCCTCCAATATTTTCAGGCTCACCATCTAATTGTCCATTTTCGGCTAATTTTATTCTCCAAATATCAAAGCCTCCAGAACCGCCTGGTCTGTTAGAGGAATAATATAACCATTGACCATCCTCTGTTACGAAAGGATTTATAGATTGAAATCCTGGAAAATTGACTAGCGAATCTAATTTTTGAGATTCAAAAAATCGCATTCCAATTTCTCTTGCTACATAGATGTATCTTTCTCTTGGGTTGTCGTCTCCCCATCTTGTGAAAAAGATGGCGTGACCAGGATCAAAACATCCTGAAGCATCATGACGAGAAGAGTTTAATGGTCTTCCAAAATTTTTCGGCTCATCCCATTTTTCTCCATCTGAGGTTTCAGTCCAATACAAGTCAAGCAAGTATTCAGGATCTTGCGTTTCAGGGTCAATAATTACACTTCCTTCACGCGCGCTAGAGAAAACTACTTTATTGTACTCTTTTCCCCAATAAGTAACCCCAAACGAGCTTGAGCCTTGATTAAAAATAGCTGAATCAGCAATGTTCACAAAGATGTCATCATCTGCTTCAAGTTTGATTGCATAATTACAGCCGGACATATCGTCTAAAGAACGCTCGATTAATCGATCCGAAGTACCTTCAAGTCCAATGAATTTCTGATAAGCTTCCATGGCTTTTTCATAATCTCCAAGATTCATGATGGAATTGGCTATATAGTAGTAATCGTCAGGATATCCATTAGTGCTTGCCGATTTCTCAAAATATTCTAATGCACGTTTGTAATCATAAGTTTTACGATAACACATGGCTATTTGATGATGAACATAATCTTCAGTAGTGACAGTCCTTGCAGAATCCCCTTCTTTGTTTGGATCCTTTAATTTTTGATTAGATAATGTAATCTCATAAGGAATTACACGTGTAGATAGGCCTAGCTTTTCATCTAATACCATCTGGTAAAGTCTTAAAGCAGAGGCGAAATCATTCTTCTCATAATAGTAGTCAGCCTTATAAAGCCACACTTTCTTTGCCTGTGAAAAGGAATTTGTAGAAAGTACGAGTAATAAACTAAGGATGGTAAGTCTAGAAATTCGTTTCATCATAGTCTAGGACAGATTTTCACAGTTTTTTTATCTTTATTTTGATGCATATAGGTAAAGGATATTTCAAAACCACCTCTTCCCGTTGATGCACCTGATAGGCTTGACAAGTTAATATCATAAGCCAATTTTGCAATATAGTTTTGTTTTTTTGCTCCCAAACTAACAACAAATGCATCTTTTGCTCTAAAGATTAGACCGCCCAATAAATAAAGTTCACTTTTCTTTAAGAAATATCCTACATCAGCTGCAAAAGTTAACTCAGTGAATTTTTCTTGTTGCATGTATAATACTTTAGGAATCAAGTATAATGTTTCTGTGATATTTACTCTTGTTCCGGCATGAGCATAAAACCTCATTGGGAGTTTATTTGTTACTCCATACCATGATTCATTAGGAGTAAGCAAGTTAAAAGCAGAAACTCCAATGAAAGGATTAAGTCGACTTTGTTGCTTTGCGTAGTAATATAATATTCCTGCGTTCAATTCAGGAATGAAGAATGATTGTCCTCCAAAATTTTCTCCGTTAGCAAGGCCATTATCAAATGATCCGCCATCTGCAGTAGAATATTGATTGTTGAATGTATGCAATTGATATTCTACTGACTTTTTTGACAAGCCACCTTGAATACCGAAAGAAATTTGGTTTGCTTGTTTTTTGTCTAGAGGAAGTGTGTATCCCACGGAGAAAACTCCTTGGGTTACGTTATAATTCCCGACACCCGCTCTATAGTTGATGATTTGACCACCAAACCCCCATTTTTTAACCGGAGCGTCAAAACTAATTAATGCCGTTTGATATGGTTTAAAGTTAACGGCTTTCCATTGTGTTCTGTATTGGCCATGAACCCTCCAATTTCCTTCAACAACACCTGTCATTGCTGGATTCAGGAATAGCGGCGCCGCATCATACATGGAAAGGTGAAAATCCTGTGCTTTCGATTGATAACCGAAACCTAAAATGCAAAAAGCTGCAATATATAATCTTGTAAACTTCATTTATTACCTCATGAGAGTAACATCTCCCTCTTTAGTTATTGTTCGATCTCCGACTATGACAACACTGAATGTCCAGGTATATACTCCTACAGGAGCATCTGAACCTTGGTAGGTTCCATCCCATCCCACATTTGCGTCATCTGTACTGAATATAAGCTGTCCCCAGTTATTGTAAATTTTAAAGTCAGCCGCCAAGAATGGCCCACCTCTTATTATAAATTCATCATTTTCACCGTCACCATTAGGAGTAAAGGCAGTAGGAAGTACTGGTAGCAACGCTACTTCCACACTTTTAAGAGTCGAGTCTTGACATCCTGCTGAATCTGTTACAATTAAAATCACATCATAGAACCCTCCATTCGCATATTGGTGAACTTCGTTTTGATCTTGTCCACCGATTCCATCACCAAAATCCCAATACCATGCAGTGAATGGACCTCCTGAAGATTGATCGATAAAGTTAACATCCTCCAGTGCTAGCGCTGGGTTAGGGTTGATGTTAAAGTCGGCTGTAGGGCCCGCCAATACCGTCACGTCATTTGTAATCGTTCCAACACAATTCGAATCTGAAGTTACTTCTAAAGTTACGGGATAATTGCCTGCAGCTCCGAAAGTAAATATCGGGTTAGGAATTGTACTAGAACCAGCTCCATTATTAAAGTCCCAATTCCATGACACTATGTTTCCTGAAGCCAAGAAGGAAGTTTCTGTAAAATATACAACTTCATTCTCACAAGCGTAATTATTGTTAAATATTGCTATCGGGACAGGGTTTACAGAAATATATCTAAAGGTGGTGTCAAAGCAACCGTTGTCTGATCCAGCAATCAAAGTAACAATGAAGTTACCTGAACTGTTATAGGTATGAATTGGATTATTCGCTATTGAAGTGCCTGTATCACCGAAGTCATATTGCCAGCTATTGATGGATCCAGTAGGTGTCGTTGATAAATCTGTGAACGTAGTATTCTCACCTAAACAAACTGAAGAGTTTGTGAAGTCTGCAGTAGGTGCTGCTTTATAAGTGATTAACACTGTGTCTTTATCGGCATTACAACCGAAATCTGCTGATGAAGTCAAAATCAATTGAACTGATCCGTTAGAAATATCGTTCTGTGAAGGGAAGTAAAAAGTTGTCAATAAGTTGTTTGAAGGGTTGAATGATCCAGTCCCTAATGACGTCCAAGAGGCACTATTAGCAGTTCCAGCTAGAGTTCCGTTTAAAGGAACAGGTTCATTATCACAATATTGCTGATCAATTCCGGCAAATACAACGGGAGGAGCAACGAAAGTTATTGTTAAAGAATCTTCTTCAACTGGACAAATACCTCCATTAGTTTGTAGGAAAATATCTATAGTTCCACCAATGGTATCAGCAGGGTTGATAGTATAAGTGGTGTTTGCTGAGTTTGGATCTGCTATACCTCCAACACCATCAACATTCCATGTAAGTGAATATCCAGAAGTAACGAAACCATCCAAGTTAATGGTAGAAACGTTTGCACAAATAGAATCAGATGTAAGAATATTAACTGTTGGTTGATCAAGGATGGTAATTTGCAAGCTATCTTGTACAGCAAGACAATTGCCATTATTGGTTGAAGTTAATATCAATGTGACGGATCCATTTGCAGTATCGGCCGAGGAGATTAAATAATCATTAGCAAGGTTGAATTCAGAAGGTGAGAAAGCACCTGAACCTGAAGTAGACCATTCGCCAGTTGTTGTAGGTCCAGAAACCAATCCTGAAATAGCCACATCAGGATCACTACCACAAGTTACAATGTCAGGCCCTGCAGTTACACTTGGTGGATCTGTAAAGTAGATGACAATAGTATCCTCATCATCTGGGCATGCAAAAAAGCTACCATCAGACGTAAGATATAAGGCTACACTATCGTTTGCTAAATCTGTTGGTCCTGGTGTATAAGTAGTTGTTGTATTTGCGGCATTGGCAATTGATCCACCAAAGCCTCCGGTCCATAAAGATCCTACGGCAAATTGAACTGTTCCACTAATAGGAATAGCGCCTACATTATTTTTACAATAAATGTCATCTAATCCTGCATCTACTAATGGTGATTGAATGAATGAAACTTTCATAGTGTCATATCTTGGGTCACAGTTTCCAGTTGATTGTAATACAAAAGTTAGAAATCCTTGATCATAGTCACTTTGAACAGGGGTGTAGGTTGTGGTTAAATTGGTCGGAGAATTCAGAGTTCCTGATCCATCTAACACAGACCATACTCCTGAAGTGGCACCTCCAGAAACGCTACCATTCAAGTTTACAGTGGTTTCTGCATTACATAAGGTGGTATCGACACCTGCATCCACAACTACTCTCCTCAAGAATGAAGAAAGATAGTGATACAATACACCACCTGTTGCACCACCGTTAAATACCCCCATTGAGAAGAAGTCAGTTGAATTGGAAATTAAGTTACTCGATCCTACACCAATTTGACCAGTGCTAAATTCAATCGTATCTCCCACAAAAGCGCCTCCTGTTCCGGGAACAGGGTCAAAATCTAAGGGATCGATAATAGTAGTTGAACCGTTTAGTGTAAAATTAAATTCGGCTCCTGCCGGACAAACCAATGTTAAGAAGAATGGTTGCGCTTTATTTCTTGTAAAACTAACTTGTTCAGAACCCGCACAGTTTAACGGTGGGAGTAAAGCTTCACCCATTTCGCAACCATAGCCAGTGGCGTGTAATAAATAAATGTTTTTATCGGAGGAGACGTAGGTGAGGGGTTCTAAGACCGAATGCGCATAGGTCTCCCCTTGATTGATTATTTGAGTGGTAACAGTTACGCCGTCATCTATTGTGATTGTGGTAAAATTCTCTGTAGCTACTGCAAAAAAGGATTCATCACCTGCGGGGACCAGGAATCCTTTCGAGACTACATAGTCTGTTCCTATCACATCAACGGGGACTATTTGATCCCCCATGAGGTCATAACACCCACCTCCACTGGATCGCACCGAATCATCAGAACATGTGACGGCAATTTTTTTATCAGAGGTCACAATACTTCCAGCTAAATTATTGCCTGGAACATTTGTGTTCAATACAATATTTTCAACAGTATATGAGCATCCAGCAAAAGGTAGAAATACCGAATAGGTTATCCCCGCTTGATGGCCTACAACATCACATGCTGGCGTAATATAAATAGTTGTGTTATCTTCAGTTGCCACAATGTTTATCTGTTGTTTCGGATCTATACCTGAAATATTTTGACTGTTCCATTTTGTTTGAAACGGTGTCACAAATTCATATCCAACTCCGTTCAGTCCTTTAAGTGAATAAGTTTCTGGGTTGTTGGCTGTTGATAAGAAATCATAAACGACAATTATTGGGAAATCGGAAGTAATCTCAAATCCAGAGGTCAGCACCATATCAGCTGGTTTGGTTTCCAATGCATTTAACATGTGCGACATGTCTTTTGAGAAAAGGCTATTAGGGGCTACAACAAAGGTGGTATCAAAAGTTGCAGCAGGTTGTCTTAATCGAATGGTTGTTGTATTTCCAAAAGTAGAGAATAAGAATGCCATAGGCGTATTCCCTGCGTGATTTGGAGTTACCCATGGTGCAGCAAACCAAAAAGTTGTATCCACCTGAGCTTTTGCTTCTTGAGTACCGATCGTCAGCCAAACACCAAAAGTAAGTATCAATAATTTTATCCACTTCATAATCTCAGTTTTAATGAATTATTCTTCCTTCTTATTCTTCTTTTTATTGTCGTCAAAAATGCTATTATTCAGTTCCTCATCCTGCTCTTCTAATGTAGGTTTCTTGGATGTAGTTTGGAAAGTAAGTACGATCTCATGTGAACCGAAGTTATAGTCTTTTATTTTTCCTAATGAGTAATCAAAGGCGTAGCCTATATCCCATCTGTTTTTAATTTTAAGGCCTAATGAAACGCCCACTGCATCTTGAGATCTAAAGGTAAGACCAGCCCAATATTTGTTGTCAACTGTGGCTTTTAACATGACGCTTACTTGAGGTTCAATTGGGTTTACGAAATTGGCCATTACTGCTGGCATCAACTCAAAATCTTTTTTTCTCTTTATGACGTTTCCGTCTTCATCCTTTTGAGGTTGTTTTTTCTTGTTGACTAACCATTTGTAACCAGAGATTAAGGTATAATGGCGGGCTAGACCTGCGTTAAACGAAGTGAAATTGAAGACATCCGTAAATAGGTTCCTCATGGATAGCATCAAGAAGAATTCTTTCGAATAAAAGTTCAAACCAGCGTTAAAATCGAATGCGTTTATGGATAAAACATTTCCTGTTAAAATATCATCACCCGGATCAGCTAATTGCGCATCATACAATTTCACATTGTACTGCATATATCCCGGCTTAATTCCTAATCCTAATTTAAATTTTTCACTCACTTTAATATGATAAGCATAATTCAAGTAGAAACCAGTGTTTTGGACAAGACCAGAACGGTCAGCAATTATAGATGCTCCATAACCGTGCTTCATTTGATTTTTTGCAGATCCATAGAAATTGGCATACATGGTAAGAGGTGCTCCTTCAAATCCTGCCCATTGATTTCTAAATCCAACATTGGCATAATGAACATCTTTTGATCCTGCAACAGCCGGATTGAAATAGTAATCATTCATCATGAAGTTTGTAAAGACAAACTGCTGTTGAGCCTCTGATAGGGAAGCACTTAATACCAATATGATAAGTAATAATCTCTTCATTTCTAGTTACTCGTAATTAATACTAATAAAGCTCCTTTGAAAATTTCTTCTTCGCTTAGCTTAATAATGTAGTAGTAGTTTCCTTCAGGTACTAATTCTCCATTAAATGTTCCGTCCCATGGAGTTGAGTATCCAGTTGACTGGAAAACCGTTTGTCCCCAGCGATTTACAATTACAATTTCCGCCTCTGGGTTCACTAAATCAACAAATTCTAATTTCCATACATCATTTTTGCCATCACCATTTGGTGAAATTGCATTAGGAATCAATTGATTGATCTCAGTGGTTACCGTATTAATTGTAATTGTCTTAGTTACGCTATCAACACAGCCAAGTGGACCAGTTGCATAGAGCGTTACAACGTACTGTCCATTTTCAAAGTATACCGTTGTAGGGTCTTGGTCGGTAGAAGTTGAACCGTTTCCAAGTTCCCAATACCAAGATGCAGCATAATCAGAAGTGTCAATGAATTCAAACTCGGCCCCAACATTCAATCCATTTGAGGTGTTATAGAAGAATCCCGCGTTAGGGCTAGGAGGTATTGTTATTACTTGTGAAGTGGTGTCCGAGCAGCCGTTAGTTGTTGAGACAATTTGAGTGATAATGAAATTACCCTCACCTGTAAATAGATTTGATGGATTCTGAGTTGCTTGACTTCCTTGTCCGCCAAAATCATAAAACCAATAATTGATAGTTCCGATTCCAATTGTTGACGCATCTGTAAAATCAATGACAATATTCTCATTAAGGCAGGTAGATGTATAGTTAAAGTCGGCTACAGGTAATTCATGCACGTTTATCAATTTGGTAGTAGTGTCAAAACAACCTGCGTCACTTTCAATTATCAATTGTGCATTGTATTGACCGCTATTTGAATAAAGGTGATAAGTATCAGGAGCATTATCCGTGTTTGCATCTCCAAAATCATAATTCCAACTTACGATATTTCCAAATCCATTTAATGAAAAGTCGTTGAAATAGACCGTATCATTCAGGCAGGCATTGTTAAAGTTAAAATTGGCGAAAGGTGGCGCTACAAAATTTATAGTCACCTGATCTGAAACAGCATTACAGGTGCCATTATTAGTTGAGGTCAATGTTAAAGTCATGCTTCCTGAAGAAATTTCACCAGCAGTAGGGGTATAGAGTGCATTCAAATCAAAATTGTCCGCATTATAGTTTCCGGCACCACCAGACCACTGTCCAGTTGTTGTTGGTCCAGAAATAACCCCAGCTAAATTAACTTCCGCTTCATTCGTACATGCAAATAAATTTGGCCCTGCATTAACTGTAGGAGCAGCAGTAAAAATAATTACCACACTGTCCTTTACCGCAGAGCAATTTCCATTACCCGTGCTTGTCAGATAGATTTTTATTGATCCACCGTTTACATCAGTAGGACTTGGAGAATAATTACAATTTAAAGTAAGGTTGTCGGGAGAAAAAATACCATTTCCTGTTGTTGTCCACTTTCCTGTTGTGGTAGCTCCATACACTGTTCCTGATAATGCAAAACTTGGGTTGTTTGCACAGGCATAAATTGTATCCTGACTGATAGTAGCAACTGGAGCATCTGTAATTGTCACTACCATAGTATCAGTTACATCATTGCATGAAGCAGGTCCTGTTGAAGTAAGTACAAGAGAAATTTGACCTAAAGCTGTGTCTGCACTAGAAGGAATATAAACAGCATTCAAATTAGTTGCTGATGGCGAAAATGCACCAGTTCCGTTCGGGCTTGTCCAGATTCCAGTGGTAGCTCCCCCAGTTACAGTACCTGCTAAATTTACATTTGCGTTATTCCCGCAAACCACTTGATTTGGACCTGCATTAACCATTGGTGCTGGCGTAACCGTGAGCAATAGGGTATCTTTTATTTGAGGACATGGACCAGTGGAGGTAAGGATTAATTCAATTGGGCTAATGATACTATCCAGGTTACTTGGAATATATGTATTCACTAGTGTTGAAGTAGATTGTGAGAATGAACCAAATCCGGTGCCACTCCAATTCGCTGTTACATCACCACCGCCTATATATCCTGAAATTGGAAAAGGCATGTTTGCACAAACTGTTGCGTCTAAACCGGCGTCAATAGACGGATAGGAGATAAATTCGGATAAATACGCATATCCCGAACCGTTTCCGTTAGATCCATTCATTATCGCTAAACCAAAAATGTCTCCAGCATTCGATATTTCATTATAACTATTGACCGGAATGTCAGTGGTATTAAAGTATTTTAGAGTTGAAACGAATTCACCTCCAGTTCCTGGAACAACGGTAAAATCACCCGCTGTTAGAAGAGATGCATTTCCATTTATCGTGAATTGATTCTCAAATCCGGCTCTGATATATACAAGAAGACCCAAAGAATCACTTGAACCACGAGAAAACGCCTGATCATATTTTCCTGCACAGTATACATTAGGGACTTGTGCACCTGACAAATTGCACCCATTTCCAGAAGTATGCAAGATGTAAACAGGTTTCGAGGTTTGAATATAGTTCAAACCATCATTTAAATCATATTCATATGTTTCACTCCAACTAATATTGGCGTTCGTAACCCCTGAATTAGTTATGGTAATTGCTGTATTGTTTTGTGTTCCCAAAATGTAAACTTTGTCGTCATTCGAATTTCCTTTTTGAATGATAAAGTCTGTTCCAAGAAAGTCGCTCGGTGTAATTTGATCTCCCATAGTGGATGTACATCCAGAATTTGATAGTGCTCCCGAGAAAACTGTAACGGATACTGGTTGATTGGCAGAAACAATTGATCCCGCTAGCGTTGAAGCTGCCGTCACATTCATATCTCTTGCGCTGTAAGTTTCTCCTTCATTGAGGACAACTGTGAAAGTAACATTGGCAGCATGACCAGTAATTGCTGTAGTTGGTGTAATTGCCACCGTTGTGTTATTTACACTTGCTACTATTTCAAATGAAGAAAAAGAAGCTGGTGCTGTAACTGCATTATTCCAATTTTTTTGAAACGGAGTATAAAAATCGGTTCCAAGTGCTTTTTGACCCTTAAGTGAAAATATTTCCTTGTTTGACCCGTTTGTTAATTCATAATAAGCAGTTA
>JAUHXX010000084.1 GCA_030426825.1 Bacteroidia bacterium
TAAAAGTGAACTGGTACTTTGAAGAAGATGATGAGGATATGGAAGAAGCTGGTGAAGATTACCAGGCGATTATCGACCTTCCGTTCAAAATGATCGAAGTAGAAGAAATTTAAGATCTAATATCGCCTAAGGGCGCTATGGATAACATTATAACGATCGGGGTAACCGGTGGCATTGGTTCGGGCAAATCATTTGTTTGCGGAATCATTGAAGCCATGGGTTACCCCGTTTTTTATTCAGATTTTGAGGCTAAAAAACTACTAACTTCTGATAATGAACTAATTAGTGAAGTGAAATCGCTTTTTGGTGACGCTGCTTACCTCAACAATGATTTAAATAAATCGTACCTGGCCACTCAAATATTTTCCCAGCCAATTCTTCGCGAAAAATTAAATGCCTTAGTTCATCCTAAAGTAAGAGCAGCTTTTAAAAGTTTTTGTGAATCAAGTAAATCAGCATTATGCTTTAATGAAGCAGCGATATTATTTGAAACGGATGCTTATAAAAACTTCGACTATACTATATTGATTACTGCCCCGATTCAATTAAAAATTGATCGCTTGAAAAAACGTGATTCCGCTTCAATTGAAGAAATTCAAGCACGAATGAAGGCTCAGTGGAGTGACGAAAAAAAGGCCGAATTAGCAGACTTCATTATCGTCAATGACGAAGAGCAGCCGCTGCTAGAACAAATTACGACTATCCTAAATTCTATTCAATGAGTTTACCAATTTACAGCTCAGAATTAATGCAATCTTGGGACAAATTCACCATCAAAAACGAGCCCATAACTTCAATTGATTTAATGGAAAGAGCTGCTACCAATGCAACAAGCCACATCATTAGTTCAATCGATTTTGAAGAAACAAGTATATTTTGCGGACCTGGAAATAATGGTGGGGATGGATTAGTAATCGCAAGGCAATTGCATTTAAGCAGCAAAAAAGTCACCTTATATTTATTGGATTTCGGCAATCAAACGACAGATTTTAAGGCGAATTTAAAACGGCTACCAAACACGATAAAAATTGTTCATTTAACTGATCTAAAGCACAGTTTAAACGTAGAAACGGATCTTATAATAGATTGCATTTTTGGATCAGGATTAAACAAACCTGTTACTGGTTGGATAGGAAATGTCATTAATCAAATCAACGCTATTGATGCCCACAAATTAGCCATAGATATCCCATCAGGATTATTTAGCGATCAAAACCCTGTATCCCTGGAAGGATCAAGCATATTTGAAGCAGAAATTACCATATCATTTATGGCTCCGAAAATGAGTTTTTTAATGTCAGAATATGCTGATTTCGTTGGCAAATTTATTATCGTTGACATAGGACTCAGTGAAAAATTCAATGACACACCTATTGCTAACTATTTAACGCATTCAGACATTGAACTGAAAAGTAAAAACATCCATGATTACAAACTTAACAATGGCTGTATTTTAATCATTGGAGGATTAGAAAACATGTCTGGCGCTGCGGTCTTATCATCTCAAGCCGCCATGAGGTCAGGTGCGGGATATGTTTTTTCAGCTTGCTCTGAGTTTGGAAAAAACGCCCTACTAGCCAGCATGCCTGAAATCATTTGGCAATCCCCTCATGAATTAACGCTCAATTCAAAAGTAAATACAATTGCAATCGGTCCAGGCCTTGGCAAATCAGAATTAGCAATAAATCTCCTTAAAAATTCCCTGAGTTATAGACTACCAATGGTACTTGACGCAGATGCGATCAGAATTTTATCAGATCGATCAGAATTTTTAGATCAACTACATCCAAATTGTATTTTAACTCCCCATGTTGGTGAATTAAAGTCTTTGATTGGAGATTTTGACAATGCTGAATTGGCCTTAAAGGCGCAGCAAGAATTCTCAATTAATCACAAAGTATTCATTATCCAAAAAGGTGCTTATTCAAAGCTTTCAACCCCAACAGGAGAAATATTTGTTAACAGCACCGGGAATCCTGGAATGGCGACCGCTGGTATGGGGGATGTGTTAACTGGAATTATTGGCTCATTATTGGCACAGGGTTATCCATCATTTGAAGCTGCCAAAATCGGCATGTATATGCATGGTTATGCTGGAGACAAGGTTGCACGAGAAAATGGTCAAATAGGATTAACCGCCTCTGATATTATCAAGGCGCTACCTTCTTCCTTCAAAGATTTTTCAAAATCTTAAGGTCATTCCCAAATTAACGCCAAGAGCGTATTGTAAGTGACCAAAGGGACTAGCCTTTAAATTATATGTATTCATTAAATGCTGGCGGTATTCGGGATATAAAGTAAAGCCAATCCATTCAGTATTGTACGTAATACCAAATCCAGCTGTTGCCATTACATTGAAAGTTGATAATTTATCCTTAATCAAACTTACATCACGAATTACCTCTTCCCCCCCGTGAGTTGTGAAGGACTCTTTGAAACGTACATTCAGTAAATTTAAGGGAGTCACTCCTAAAAATCCAAAGACCTGAAATTTATCCCCATAGGTATATCTCAATTTAATTGGGATTCCGATTTGCATATAAGCGTTACTAAAAAAATAGGTTGAATCCGTTGTTGGATGAACGTAATTGTACTTTTCTTTATGTCCGAAATAGGTAAATCCCAAGTCTAAAGAAAGTGATTTTGTGAAAGGCATTAAAAGCCCGATAGTTGCTCCACCCGAATGATCTGGAGCTTGATTTTCAAGATGCGTATAAGAAGAATAAACACTATTATCCGTAAATTTTCGATAAGCAAAAGTATATAAGCCCGTCAAATAATAAGTGGTTCCTGTTAGGGTATCGCGGTTTACTTTTTCGCGTTTCTTTTTTTCTTTCGTTTCCTTAATCTCTTCTCCATCTCCACTAACTATTTGCCCAAACCCAATTGAATGAATACTGCTGACCAATAAAAATGTAAAGACAATTTTTAAAGAGGTACTAAAAAAGTTACTTTTATGCATAGAACAAAATTAACAAGAATAATGAAGAAAAATTCATGATAGATTCTTTCAACTACTTTATTTATTCTGTGGTATATAATCTTATTTTATCATTCTTGGAAAGTCCTAACATTTGTGTAAAATGTATATTTAACTATGAAATTAACCTTTAACTCACCAGTAATTTTGGTTTTCTCTGCAATTTGTGCAGGAGTTTATTTATTATCTTACCTAAACGCTGACATGAACTTATTTGTACTATTTCCTCAATGGGATATGCAAAATCCGGCTTGGTATTTTAGGATTTTTTCGCATTCAATGGGCCACGCAAGTATGGATCACCTGATGGGGAACCTTGCTTTCATCCTATTACTTGGACCAATCGTTGAAGAGAAATATGGCAGTAAAAATTTATTGATCATGTTTTTCACGACAGCTGTTTTGACCGGATTAATACATACCCTATTTTTTAATGTAGGGCTCTTGGGTGCAAGTGGAATAGTATTTATGTTGATTTTGCTTGTATCACTCGTCAACTTTAATGCAAAGGAGATTCCATTGACTTTTGTGTTAATCGTAATAGTTTATATTGGAAAAGAGATTATGGGCACATTCTCTGACGACCAAGTAGCTCATTCGACTCATATTATTGGCGGAATTATTGGAGCCATATTTGGATTTAAGTTAGCTGGAAAAAAGAAATCAAAATCTATGTCCAATCCTATGGATGCCATCAAATAATTCTAAGATTTAAAATTATGTTAATGAAGATTCTAAATCGAATCAATTAACTAAATTTACTATTCGCAAAACAAACTATGGACAAGCTATCAGATAAAGAAGGAATTGATTTACTCGTAAAAAAGTACGGTGATTTAAAAAGTGAAATTCAAAAAGTTATTGTTGGACAAGATGATGTTGTTCAACAAGTACTGATGTCGATCTTCTCGAATGGGCACAGTTTATTGGTTGGAGTTCCCGGCCTTGCAAAAACACTATTAATTCAAACCATATCTGATTCATTAGGATTAACTTTTAAGAGGATTCAATTTACTCCTGACTTAATGCCTTCTGATATAGTTGGTTCAGAAATTCTGGATGAATCAAGGAATTTCAAGTTTATTAAGGGACCAATTTTTGCGAATATAGTTTTGGCAGATGAGATCAATAGAACTCCACCAAAAACGCAGGCTGCATTATTAGAAGCCATGCAAGAGAAAAATGTTACGGCAGCAGGAACTAAGTATGTTCTAGACAAACCGTTTTTTGTATTGGCAACCCAAAACCCGATTGAACAAGAAGGTACCTATCCGTTGCCAGAAGCTCAATTGGACCGATTCATGTTCAACATCTGGGTTGATTATCCTACCTACGAAGAGGAAATTAGTATTGTCAAAGCGACTACTTCCGATAAGAAATTCACCTTAAATCCAATTTTAAATGCAGAGGAAATTATTTATTTCCAAGATTTAATTAGACGAATCCCTGTGCCTGACGCAGTGTATGAATATGCGGTTAAGCTAGTTGCTAAAACAAGAAAAACAGGTGGACATACACATCCTTTAACTGAGAAATATTTGGATTGGGGTGCAGGTCCTAGAGCATCACAATATTTAATTATCGGTGCTAAGTGTTATGCAGCAATCAGAGGGAAATATTCTCCGGACATTGAAGATGTTAGAGCGGTGGCCTACCCTATATTACGACACAGAGTTGTCAGAAATTATAGAGCTGAGGCCGAAGGTTATACAATCGAGAAAATTCTTGATGAATTGATGAACTCTTAGTTTGGGACTATCTCGAAAAGAATATGTTGCCATTTGTGAAACTTGTAAGAATAGAAAGTTTGACAGCAAAATTGGACTTCTCTGCGGTTTAACTCAAGAATACGCTCAATTCGAATCTTCCTGCCCCGAATTTATCGAAGATGAACAGGCGATAAAACGCATTGTAAGAATGAAAAAGCACAATGATGAGGCAATTACTAGATCGCTTTCATCAAGTGGACCGAGACCCAATCTATATAAATCAGGATTCATAGGAGGGATAGCATTTTTAATTATTGGAGGAACTTGGTTAGTGTTGGGGCTAGCATTTAATCGCATTTCATTCTATTCCATTTTCCTAATTTTATCTGGAGTTTTTGTCATGATCCAATCAGTTATAAAAAAAGCCAAAGAATTGAGAAAACCCGACACTTCTGATATATTGGATGAAGAATTCGATTGAATGAAGATTATTTAATTGCCCAAAACTAAGCTTTTCACTATCTTTGCGCTTTTAAATCAAACCCCTAGCACATGAATGCCTTAACTGCAATCTCTCCAATAGATGGGAGATACCGATCTAAAGTTGAAAATTTAGCTTCTTATTTTTCTGAGTACGCCTTGATCAAGTATCGTGTGCATGTTGAAATTGAATACTTCATCAATTTAACGAAAGAAAATATTCAAGCGCTCTCTGATTTCCCTTCTGAAAAAGAGGCAGATTTAAGAGCGATTTACGAAAAGTTTTCTGAAGAGGATGCTGCTGAAATAAAAGAGATTGAAAAGACTACAAATCATGACGTAAAGGCCGTTGAATACTTTATCAAAGGGAAACTTGAAGCATTAGGCTTAAGCAAATTTGAGGAATTCATTCACTTTGGATTAACCTCACAAGACATTAATAATACCGCAGTGCCTTTATCATTAAAGGACGCTATTTATAATGAATACATTCCATTACTAGATGATTTAATGTTGACCTTAAATGAGTTTGCTCAAGAATGGAAAGAGATACCTATGTTAGCGCGAACCCATGGTCAACCCGCATCCCCTACTCGATTAGGGAAAGAAATTTACGTTTTTGTTGAACGATTAGACATCCAAAAACAACAATTGCTTGCTGTTCCGTTCTCTGCTAAGTTTGGTGGCGCAACTGGTAACATGAACGCACATTATGTGGCTTTCCCTGAGATTGATTGGGTGAATTTTGCCAACTGTTTCGTAAATGAAAATTTAAAAATTAACAGAAGTCAAACTACGACTCAAATTGAGCATTATGATAATGCTGCAGCCTTGTTTGATGCTATGAAAAGAATCAACTCAATCATCTTAGATTTAGATAGAGACATGTGGACCTACATCTCCATGGAATATTTCAAGCAAAAAATCAAAGAAGGAGAGATTGGTTCATCAGCTATGCCTCATAAAGTGAACCCAATTGATTTTGAAAATTCTGAAGGAAATTTAGGTATAGCGAATGCTGTGCTTGAACATTTAGCTGCTAAACTGCCCGTATCAAGATTACAAAGAGACTTAACGGATTCAACGGTTTTAAGAAATGTTGGTGTTCCATTGGCGCACACGGTTATTGCTATTAAATCTACCCTTAAAGGATTGAGCAAATTATTATTGAACAGTGAGAAACTCAATTCTGATTTAGAAGAAAACTGGGCAGTAGTTGCAGAAGCAATTCAAACGGTGTTAAGAAGAGAAGGATATCCTAAGCCTTATGAAGCCTTGAAAGGCTTAACAAGAACGAACGCTGGAATCAATAAAGAAAGTATAAAAGCTTTTATTGAAACGCTAGATGTATCTGATGCTGTGAAGGCAGAATTAAGAGAAATAAATCCTCAGAATTTCACGGGAATTAACATGGTGCAGTAATTACTGAACTAACTTTTCTTTAATTTCGGATTTTTCGGCTTGACTCAATTTCATGGTAGATTGAGAAGTATCTCCAACTTTAATCAACTCATTTAAATGAGTAGAATCTTTTTTGTATCCTTTACACAACTTGCACCAAGCTAAATGTAATTTAAGCCCTATCTTCTTCATTAAAGAGAGTTTTTCAAACTCCTCTTTCTCAATTAATGGACCAGCCTTCTTGCATGTAATCATGAATCAAACCATTTTTGTTGGAGGCAATTTTTCAACTGAATTTTCGCACGGTGAATTATTACCCACAAATTTGACGGAGTGATATCATGCTCCTTACATACCTCTTCACTTTTTCTTTCTTCTACCAACTTATCAATAACAATCCCTTTCCATTTTTCAGGTAGGTCTTGAATACAGCCCATGATCGCAGTTCTCAATTCTTTGTTCTCGTAATCCACTTCAATTTCAGAAACGGCTCCTTTATTTTGACGTTCAATTACTTTTTGCTCACCTGTTTCAGAGTCTGTCCCCAGAGATGACATGGGTTTAGTTTTGCGAGATTCCTGTTTCCGCCAGTGATCAATTACCTTTCGCTTGAGTATTGAAAACAGCCATGTCTTAACTGTGCTTTTACCTTGAAATTTATCAATTCCTTTTAAGGCTGAAACGAAAGTATCTTGTACCAAATCTTTAGCTAATTCGTGGTCATTCACTCTCGTTAGGGCAAAATTATACAGCATATCTGAATAATCATCCACCCAACCTGAAGTATCTATGGCTTGTTCAACATTTGGCATATTCAAGTTTAATTAAATTCCATGTTTAAACAAAGAAAACATCTATAAACGGTAAATTTATTTTTATCCATTATTGAAAAGGAAATATGTATTTAAAGAAGTCGCTATACACAACCAAACAAAATAAGGAAGGATCAATAAACTAAAGGATTTCAAGACCTTCCAATTCATGATCATGTATAAACCTATGAGAAGTGTTAAACACGAAATAACAACCAATGCAACGGCGGTTTCATGCATCCAAAAAAACAAAGGATTCCACGCTATATTCAATAAAGTCAGTAGAATATATAGATTTATATTTCTTCTAGAAGTTCCTTTCGTTAATTGCGCCATGTAAACAGAAAAACAAGCCATTATTGTAAACCAAGCGGCACCAAACACCCAACCTGGTGGAGTCCATGGAGCTTGATTTGCGTTTTGATACCAATCCGAACTTGGACCTTCGCCCATCAAATATGCACCAATTCCTAAGGCAGCAAAATTGATTATTAAAAAAAATATCAGTCTTTTTGAAAAAGAAATAGGCATACAAGTAATTTAAAATTAGAACAGTTTAGGTTAATAAAAGTTCACAAAAAAAGCCTTCAGATTTCTCTGAAGGCTTTCGTTATAACCAAATTATTTACTGATTTAAGGCATCAGAAAAACAATATTCATTCTTTTCAATCAACTTAGATGCAATTAATTGTCTTGCATCTTTTGTGTTGAATGCTGCAACTTTAGTGAATCGCTTTAATCCCATCATCATCATTACCAACTCGTCATCAGTAACAAATCCCATTAGAGCGTCTTTACCGTGCTTATTGATTGCATCAGCTGCATCAAAAATGTATGTTTTAACCATTGCGATATACTCTGCACAAGCTTCTTCGCCTTTAGCCTTAACCATTTTCTCTACTCTCAATAATGCCGACTCTGCTGCGTAAACATAGTTCACCATATCAGCCACATTCATTAAGATTTCTTGCTGCTTGGCTAATTCCATCATTAATTTCTGAGCTGCAGTACCAGCAACCATTAAAATCGCCTTTTTGAAGTTAACAATGTACTTTTTCTCTTCAGCGAACAATTCATTTGAAGGATCCTCAAAATCTGGAATACTCATTAATTCGTTAGCAACAGCCATTGCTGGTCCCATCAAATCTAATTCACCTTTCATGGCTTTCTTCAGAATCATATCTACTGTCAACATTCTGTTGATTTCGTTCGTTCCTTCAAAGATTTTGTTGATTCTAGCATCTCTATACGCTCTTTCTACAGCCGATTCAGCTGAGAATCCCATACCTCCGTGAATTTGAACCCCTTCGTCAACCACAAAGTCTAATACTTCTGATCCAATTACTTTTAAAATAGCACATTCAGCTGCGAATTGCTCGATTCCTTTCAAAGTCGCTTTTTGCTTATCCATTCCTCCAGCTTCTAAAGCCTTTATCGCATTATCGATATCTGCTCCACATCTGTAAACAGCTGATTCTAATACAAAGGTTCTGATTGATTGCTCTGCCAATTTATGGCGAATCGCTCCGTATTTTGAAATCGGCCTACCAAACTGCTCTCTCTCATTAGCATATCTTACTGAAAAATTAATGGTCTCTTTTGATCCACCCAAAACTCCAGCACCTAATTTTATACGCCCAATATTTAAGATGTTCAAGGCGATTTTAAATCCTCCTTCTCTTTCTCCCAACAAATTTTCAGCAGGAACCTTTACATTATTAAAGAATACCTGTCTTGTAGACGATCCTTTAATTCCCATCTTCTTTTCTTCAGGATTCAATGAAATTCCTTCAGATTTAGCATCAACAATAAAACCAGTCAATTTTTCATCATCTCCAATTTTAGCGAAAACAGTGAAAACATCTGCGAATCCACCATTGGTGATCCACATTTTTTGTCCGGTAATTGAATATGTTTTTCCATCATCAGATAAAACCGCTTTCGTTTTTCCTGAATTGGCGTCAGATCCCGAAGAAGGTTCGGTTAAACAATAAGCCGCTTTCCATTCAGCTGTTGCTAATTTTGGAATGTATTTTTGCTTTTGCTCTTCTGTTCCGTAATAAAGAATTGGCAATGTTCCAATTCCTGTATGTGCTCCGTAAGCAACCGAGAAAGAATTTCCTCTTCCTAAATATTCAGTAGCTAAAAGTGAAGTTGGGAAATCAACACCCATTCCTCCTAATTCCATTGGCACAGACATTCCAAGCATTCCTAGCTCACCAGCTTTCTCCATCTTTGCTTGCATGATTCCCTCTTGCATAGTCTCAATAGCTTCTTTATCTGGGTCAATTTCTTGACGGATAAAATCTAAACAAGACTGAGCAATCATTCTTTGCTCTTCGTTATAATCTTCTGGAGTATAAATTTCAGAACAATCAGATTCTCTAATTAAAAACTCTGCTCCTTTAATTGGTTCTTTCTTTTCCATTTTATTTTTCAATTATCATTTATCAATCTGCAATTATCAATTCGAACTAAATCAATGTTAATTGATCATTGCTAAATTGTACATTGTCTAAAGTATTTCTAATACGCCAGCTGCTCCTTGTCCTGTACCTACGCACATTGTAACAACTCCGTATTTTTCGTTTCTTCTTTTTAACTCATTAATAATCTGTACCGATAATTTTGCTCCAGTACATCCAAGCGGGTGACCTAAAGCAATTGCCCCACCGTTCACATTCACTATGTCAGGATTGATTCCTGTTTCTTTAATTACTGCGATTGATTGTGATGCAAATGCCTCATTCAATTCAAATAAATTAATGTCATTCATTTTTAAACCAGCCATTTCAATTGCTCCTGGAATAGCATCCACTGGTCCGATTCCCATGATTCTTGGTTGAACACCAACTACTTTATACGAAAGTAATCTTGCTATTGGCTCTAAATTCAACTTCTTCACCATGTCTTCAGACATCAGTAAACAGAATGCGGCTCCATCTGACATTTGAGATGCATTTCCGGCAGTAACTGTTCCACCAGCCATAAATACTGGATTCAATCTTTGTAAAGCTTCAACAGTTGTTCCTTTTCTCGGTCCTTCATCATGCTCTACAACGTACTGTCTTTCTGCTCTTTTTCCATTCTCATCAACATAAACCTCAGTCATATTGATTGGAACGATATCATCTTTAAATTTTCCAGCAGCTTGTGCCGCTAAAGCTTTCATGTGTGAGTTGTATGCAAATTCGTCTTGCATGTCTCTTGTTACTCCATATTTTTCAGCAACTGCTTCTGCCGTGTTTCCCATTCCCCAATACCAATCGGCATGTTCTTTAGAAACTTTTGCATTCGGCACTACTCTCCATCCCCCCATTGCAATGGCTGACATAGATTCTGTTCCACCAGCGATAATTACATCTGCTAGTCCTGCTTCAATTTTAGCTTTTCCTAAAGCCATGGTCTCAATTCCTGAAGAACAGTATCTGTTAACCGTCATTCCTGGAACTTTATCAGTTTCTAATCCCATTAAAGAGATGAAACGACCAACGTTTAACCCTTGCTCTGCTTCTGGCATTGCGTTTCCAACAATTACATCATCAATTAATGCAGGATCCAAGTTTGGAACTTCACTCATTAAATGTTTGATGACATCTGCCGCCAAATCATCTGGACGTGCAAATCTAAATCCGCCTTTATTGGCTTTTCCTACTGCTGTTCTGTAGGCTTTTACGATATATGCTTGTTTGCTCATATTAGTTCGTTTTATCTTGCTTCCCCCTTGCGGGTCGACTGAGTGTCGGCAAGGAGGGGGATTGAGGGGGAGGATCTTTTCAATGTTGAATCCTCCCCCTTAGTCCCCCTCCAAAGGGGGAAATAATATTAGTTTCTTAAAATCTTCCCTTTAGTAACAATACTTTGAATTCTCTCTAATGTCTTTTTCTTAGTACATAAATCCAAGAAGGCCTTACGCTCTAAATCCAATAAGAATTGTTCATCCACTTGACTTGGCTCTGATAAATCACCTCCTGCTAAAACAAAGCCTAATTTCTCAGAAATGTATGCATCATGTTCTGAGATGTATTTACCATGCTCCATTGAATCTGCTCCAACATAAACGATACCCAAAGCTTCATTTCCTAGCACAGTGATATCTTTTGCCATCACTGGTTGTGTATACCCTGCATTGTATAAAGATAGTGCCGCTTCTTTGGCTCTTGTTAATTGATAATCTCTATCAACAACTACTTCGTCAATTCCTTTTCTTAAGTATCCTAAATCAAATGCTTCATATGCAGATGTTGAAACTTGCGCTTGTCCAATGGTTAAGAATGAATCTCTGAATCTGTTGATTCTTACATCTCCTTCATTTAAATTATCAGATAGTCTTTTCGCGAACTCTTTGGTTCCGCCTCCACCAGGGATAAGACCTACTCCAAACTCAACTAATACCATATAAAGTTCAGCATGAGCTACAACTTTATCCGCATGCATTGACATCTCACATCCACCACCTAAGGCCATGTTGTGAGGTGCAACGATTACTGGACATGATGAATAGCGAATTCTCATCATGGTATCTTGGAATTGCTTAATTGCAAAATTCAACTCATCATACTCTTGCTCTACAGCCATCATGAAAATTAATCCAACATTGGCACCAGCAGAGAAGTTTTGACCGTTATTTGAAATCACCAATCCTTTGTATTCAGTCTCGGCTAAATCAATTCCTTTTTGGATTCCAGC
>JAUHXX010000085.1 GCA_030426825.1 Bacteroidia bacterium
ACATAAAATATCACTACCATTAAAGCGCTAATAAAGTCAAGTGAAGAACTTAAAAAGCCTGATGCATAAGACGATAAGTCTAGTTCTTGACTCATATCACTTAAAGAAGTCACATTGAGTTTTTCCCCAACTACTTTTACATACTTCGAAAATTTGGCACTGTATTCTGGCAGCACCTTTTCTAAATTATTGAGGTTGGCCTTTAGCATCACCCCTATTAACCAACATACTCCTCCAAAAATGGAAACGGCTATCCAGTTTTGGATAGATCGTGGTAACCTTTTTCCCTTGATTTTTATTCGCGCTATTAATTTTCGAATGGAATTAATCAAATACCAAACTAATAAGGCTAATACGAATGGAATAAATATATTCTGTCCGATAAATAGTCCCAATATTATCAATGATAACAATAGAATATTAAAGACAGGATGATATTTTTTGTTTTCCATATCTGTGAAGATAGAAAAATACTGTGCTAATTACTCAGTAAATTTCTGTATTTTCGTCTACAAAATATATAATATGAAGAAATACTATTTATTCTTGATTTTTGCGTTTGGATTAATGCTTACATCATGTGGAGGAAATGAAGAAGAAACGGAAACTACTGAAGAAACTAGTGAGTTGGTTGCAGATCACGAATGCTGCTCTAAAGAGTGTGGTGATGATTGTGAAATCCATGCTGAAGAAAAGAAAAACTGTGAGAAAAAGTGTAACAAGGGAGATAAAGCTTGTTGCGATAAGGATGGAAAAAAATGTGATAAAGAAGGAAAAACTTGTGACAAAGACAAGACTACCATTGAAGAAGGTGTAGATAAAATCGAAGAAGGAATCGACAAAGTAGAAAACGGAATTGATGCCGTAGGAGAAAAAGTTGACGAAGTATTTTAATCCATTAAATAATTAATAATGAACTTCTTTGGGTTTACCTGAAGAAGTTTTTTAATACCTAAAAATGAAGACGAAAGAAGAGATTGTAAAGGATTGGCTGACCAGATATACAGGTACGGCATTAGAAGATTTTGGCGAGTATATTTTACTTACAAATTTTCAGGGGTATTTGAAAATTTTTGCAGAATTATACAATGCTGAAATAAAGGGTAATGACAAAGCCATGCCAACAGCTACAGCAAATGGGATTACCATGATTAATTTCACAATGGGCTCAGCGAATGCCGCAACAATTATGGATTTGTTAAGTGCCATATCACCGAAGGCATGTTTATTTTTAGGTAAATGTGGAGGATTAAAAAAGAAAACAGCCATTGGTGATTTAATTTTGCCTATCGCGGCGATTCGAGGAGAAGGAACGTCCACTGACTATTTTCCGAGCGAAGTTCCTGCCCTACCCGCCTTTACTTTACAACGTGCTGTTTCTACAACGATTAGAGAGCATAATAAAGATTATTGGACGGGAACTGTTTATACTACAAACAGAAGAGTTTGGGAACATGATGATGAATTTAAAGCATACTTGCGTAAAGTACGAGCTATGGCAATTGACATGGAGACGGCTACACTTTTTGTAACTGGTTTTCATAATCGGATTCCTACTGGAGCATTGCTGCTCGTTTCTGACCAACCAATGGTTCCTGAAGGAGTTAAGACCTCTCAAAGTGACAAATTAGTTTCATCAAGTTTCGTAGACGAGCATATCAAAATAGGAGTTCAATCGCTTGAAGAAATTAAAAACAATGGTACTTCCGTAAGACACTTGAAGTTCCCATATTCAGAGGACTAATAAAATGGGATTTCTTAGCCCATCTTATCCCAAATTTGCGTCAGAATCTGATTCAGTAAAATTTAATCTGATTTGGAGATTATCAATCATAGGTGTTGGTATATTAGCTTTATTGACCACTGTATTCTTTTTTGATGAATCTTCAGCTAAATACACTTATTTAACAGGCCTATGCCTCTGTGTTTTCGGCGTGTTTTATCTCGCAAAAACCAAAAATTATCACGTTTTGTATTTGGTATATGCCACGGTGGGCAGCCTGGTTATTCAAATTGACACTAATGTAACATTAGACACCCCCCATTTAGCAAATTATTTCTGGATTTTGCTGATCGTTATCATGACCGTGTTTGGATGCAATTTGAAGATTGCCCTATTCTTTGCTGTACTCAATACACTTGGTGTTATCTATTATGCCAATTTCACTATGGCTGAGCATTATGAAGTGATGCACTCAGTATCATATATCAATGGGTTTGCCGTGAGTCTTGAAATGGCCTGTTTGTGCCTTTTTATTAGTTATATCATCTACCTATTCGCAGATCTGAGAATCAAAGCTGAAAGTCAGTTGCTAGATAAAAATGCGAAACTGGAGGAATCCTATGATCTTATTTTAAAGGGTAACAAAGAGAAAAATATTCTTGTTAAAGAAATTCATCACCGGGTTAAAAACAATTTGCAAATCATCATCAGTTTATTACGGTTACAAATGACTGAAGTGCGGAACCTTGAGGCTAAAGAGCATTTTTCTGAAGCAATAAACCGCGTCATGGTGATGTCATCAATCCATCAAAAACTATATCAAGAAAAAGACATAACTGAATTCAGTTTGCAAGACTATGTATCGGAGTTATCGCAAGACTTAAAGATGTTTTTCTCAGAGGAATTCCCCATTGATTTTAAGATAAACATTGATTATGAAAATATGGACCTAAAAACAGTGGTACCGCTTGGATTAATACTTAACGAACTCCTATCCAATTCATTTAAATATGCCTTTGAAGAAATGAATAAGGGTCATATTGAAATCACAATCACGAAAATTTCTGACGGGTTTGAGATGACATATTCAGATAACGGTCATTGGAAAGATAATTCCAAAAATGAATCTGGTTTTGGTTTAGAGTTAATTGATATATTAACAGAACAATTGAACGGAACCAAATCATTAGCTACCAATGATTCAGGGACGTCCTATATTTTTAATTTTAAACCTGAACTTTAACATATGACGGATAGAAGAAAGTTTATAAAAGTTGGCACAATTGGAAGTTTAGCATTAATTACCGGAACTTCCTGCCAAGAAACTGAGGAAATAAAAGAAGAAATTACTGGAAACGTTAATGCAGTTAAACCAATTGCAATCTCTACTTGGAATCATGGTGTTCATGCGAATGAAGCTGCATGGAAAATATTAGCAAAAAAAGGAAGTGCCCTAGATGCCGTTGAAGCAGGAGTTCGAGTTACTGAATCTGACCCTGAAAATATGAGCGTTGGTTTAGGAGGACTGCCCGATAGAGAGGGAAAAGTTACCCTGGATGCCTGTATCATGAACCATAACAACGAATGCGGGTCTGTAGCCTTTTTACAGGAAATTGAAAATCCTATTTCAGTAGCTAGAAAAGTAATGGAAGAAACTGAGCACGTAATGTTAGTTGGTGAAGGAGCAAAACAATTTGCTTTAAGCCAAGGGTTTACAACTAAAAATCTGTTAACGGAAGCCGCAAAAAAAGAATGGCAAAAGTGGTTAGAGACTTCTCAATATGAAACGATTATTAACAGTGAGAATCATGATACCATAGGCATGCTTGCACTTGATAAAGAGGGAAATTTGGCAGGTGCTTGCACAACTAGTGGAATGGCTTATAAAATTCACGGTCGAGTTGGTGATTCACCCATAATCGGAGCCGGTTTATTTGTTGACAACGAAGTGGGTGCTGCATGCGCAACAGGTGTAGGAGAAGCGGTTATCAGAGTTGCCGGATCGGCAATGATTGTAGAGCTGATGAGACAAGGAAAAACTCCTCAAGAAGCTTGTGAAGAAATGGTTAATCGAATTATTAGCAAACACAAAAACATAGATGGTTTACAAGTTGGGTTTATTGCCCTAAATAAGAGAGGCGAATATGGAGCTCACAGTGTTTACGCAGGATTTAACATGGCCATTAAGTCAAATCAAAATGACGATCTGATTGATGCGAGCTATGAGAATGAATGGGATTAGTTTGCTTTTTCAAGCCTAATTTCAACAAACTTAGAAACAGGTGTATTACTCCCTTTTGCGACACTTTTTAGCGGAACCAAGACATTCGCCTCAGGAAAATAAGTCGCAACACATCCTTTGGCAATGTCATATGCAACAATTTTGAAATAATTAGCCTTTCGTTCTTCACCATTGAATTCACTCACCAAATGCACAACATCTAGTTCCTTAAATCCTTGACTTTTAATATCCTGTTTGTTCATTAGAACAACCCTACGCTCTCCCTCTATCCCACGATACCTATCATCCATTCCATAAATGG
The DNA here is from genome assembly GCA_030426825.1 of Bacteroidia bacterium. Classification (GTDB taxonomy): domain Bacteria; phylum Bacteroidota; class Bacteroidia; order Flavobacteriales_D; family Crocinitomicaceae; genus Paracrocinitomix. Next base: position 4,267 of record JAUHXX010000085.1, read on the forward strand.
TGGTATTGTATTGATCATGAGTTCTGATGGTCATCATGATTAAATTACCTTCTTTAACCTTTCGATTCGGCGCTTCAATCACCGAAAAATTCGCCTTTCCATCAGGCGTTGTAAACTTTCTATCTCTTGCTCCATTTGGCAAGTAAAAGCCTTGAGGAATTCTAACTCGTTTATTATAATTTTCGAATCCACTAATTGTTGCTTCAATATGATTACGAATCACGTCATAGTTTTCCTCCATTTCAGACCAGTTAACCGGACTATCCCCAAAAGTAGCAGCACCTATTTTGGCAACAATTGCCGGCTCACTCATTAAATCATTTGAAGGAGGATCTAATCTCCCTTGACTTTTATGAACTACTCCCATTGAGTTTTCTACAGACACAAATTGTAAGCCTGACGCTTGGTCATCCCTGTCAGATCTAGCGAGACAAGGCAATATTATCGCCTCATTTCCAGTCACCAAATGAGATCTATTCAATTTCGTTGAAATTTGAACTGTCATTTCACAATTCTGAATAGCCTCACCTGTTAATTGACTATCCGGTGTTGCCGAAATAAAATTCCCCCCCATAAACATGAAAAACTTCACTTTTTTATCTAAACAAGCCTGGATAGATTCTACGGCATCAACCCCATGTTTTCTGGGCGACTGTATCCCGAAGTGTTTATCTAAATTATCAAGAAAATCATCCTTAGGTTTTTCCCAAATCCCCATGGTTCTGTCTCCTTGAACATTTGAATGCCCTCTTACTGGGCATGTTCCAGCACCTGGTTTTCCAATACTCCCTTTAAGAAGGAGGATATTTACCACTTCCTTTATATTGTTAACTCCGTTTTCATGCTGCGTCAATCCCATTGCCCAACAGATGATAATTTTTTGTTTAGCTATAAACAGTTTGGCAACCTCTCTAATTTGACTTTCAGCGATACCTGACTGAGCCACCATTTCATTAAAATCAGTTTTTCGAACATCCGCTATTAACTCATCATAACCATTGGTAAATTCAGCTATAAAATCTAAATCAAACACTGTACCTGGAGCTTTTTCTTCAGCTTCAAGCATTAAAATCATAATTGCCTTTAATAATGCTACATCACCATTAATTTTAACTTGTAAGTAGTGATCTGTTAATTGGGTACCTCCTTTAATAATTGCTAATGGATTTTGAGGATCAACAAAAACATTATTTCCTGCCTCAGGAATCGGATTAACTGAAACGATTTTACCACCATTCTTTTTGCACTTTTCTAAGGCGGTCAACATTCTTGGATGGTTCGTACCCGGGTTCTGCCCCATCACGACAATCAATTCAGATTCATACAAATCATCCAAAGTCACAGACCCTTTCCCTATTCCAACAGTTTGACTCAAACCGGCACCTGATGATTCATGACACATATTTGAGCAATCCGGTAAATTATTCGTTCCGAATTGTCTCACTAACAATTGATAGGCAAAAGCCGCTTCGTTACTAGTTCGCCCTGATGTATAAAACACGGCCTCGTCAGGGTTATTTAGAGATTTTAGCTTCGCTGCAATCTTTTGAAAAGCATCATCCCAAGATATTTGTTCATAATGAGATGCTCCTTCTGGTAAGTACATTGGATGCGTAATTCTACCAGATTTACCAATTTTATAATCTGTCCATGTAGACATCTCTTCAACCGAATGCTTCTTAAAAAAATCTGGTGTCACTCGTTTTGAAGTTGCTTCTTCTGCAATCGCCTTTGCACCATTTTCACAGTATTCCCCTAAGCCCGAACGTTTACCATCTGGGTCAGGCCATGCACAACCCGGACAGTCAAAACCATCCTTTTGATTCATTTTATTGAGCAACTTGATTCCTTTCCAAACGCCCATCTCCTTTGAGATATGCCTCATAGTTGATACAATCGCTGGCACACCTACTGCTTTTTTCTTTGCTTTTGATAATTTTAAATTCTCAAAGTTTTCTGGAGGTAAAATTTGAACCTTTCTCTTTGTTGTCATGTCATTTTTTTCAAGTCTGCTAAAGATAAACAAAATATCACTTTTTTTAACGGACTGTTATTTTGATATTTAGTAAATTCATCCAGTGAAATTTTTAATGCTATTCTGTTCTGTGATCATTCTTGGTCATACATCTATATCTCAAGATTCGGAAAGGGTTAAAGAGATGACTGATTCATTACAAAAGATTGTAAACAGTGATGTCCATGATACGATTAAACTTTCAGCTCTTATACAATGGGATCAGCTAATTTATATTGAGGATCCTGATTTGGATTTTGAAATTAACGAGCGAATAGGAAAAATTTGTGATGAAAACTTAAAAAGCAAAGTACTGAGCCATGATGAACTCCAGTATTTTTATGAGAAAAAAAGCGCATGCTCAAATGTATTAGGCCTCCTTTTGGTAGATAGAGGGGATTATATTAAGGCTCAAAATTATCTTTTAGAAAGTAAGAAAATAGCAGAGGCCTTGCAAGATACATCTTTACTAGCAGGCCCTGTCAATAACCTGGGGTTAATGTACAAGACCATTGGTTTACATGACAAAAGTCTTGACTATTATTTAATGGCAATGGATTTGGATGGAGAAAATGAATGGTCCAAATCAATCTATTTAAACAACATTGCCATTGCATATGTGGAGATGAATAAAATAAAATTGGCTAAAAACTATTACGAGCAAAGTATTGATTTATCAGAAAAGACGGGGAATTATCAAAATCAGGCGAATGCTATCGGAAATTTAGGTGAAATATATTATCGATCTGCAGAATATGATTCAGCTTTATTTTATTTTATAAGATCCTTAGAGGTCAATCGCGAAATTGGCAATATCGTTGGTGAATACTTCATACTTAACCGAATTGGTATGTCATACATCAAAAAGAACGAACCAAGAGAAGCTTTAAAATACTGTTCTCTAAGTTTAGAAATTTCAAAGAAAAAATCTTCTCTTCTACAAGAAAGAGATTGTCATAGGTGTTTATACTTGAGTTATCAAGCATTGGGAGATAAAATCAAGGCTTTTGACCATATTGAAACCTTCAAGGTTTTAGATGACTCCTTATTGAATGATGTCAAGATGGAAGAATTAATGGGGGTTCAATATCAAATGGAATTTGAAAAACAATATTTGGAAGACAGCCTAGAACTCGCCAATCAACAGTTGGTTAAAGAAATTCAATTAAAAGCAGACTTAAAAAGCAAAACCTTGATTCAATACATCTTGTATGTTGGGATTTTCGGCTTAATTATTATTGCTTTTGTAATTTTCAGAAACTATAAAATCAAGAAAAAAGATAACGAATTAATCATAGCTCAAAAAAGAATCGTTGAAAATCAAAAACAATTGGTAGAGGAAAAGAATCAAGAAATTACTGACTCTATCACTTACGCTAAAAGATTGCAAGAAGCAATTTTACCCTCTCAGGCAAAAATTAAATCCGTTTTAACGGATAGTTTTGTATTGTACTTACCGAAAGATATTGTGGCGGGAGATTTTTACTGGATTGAAGAATCTGGCACTAAAGTTTTGTTCGCAATTGCCGATTGCACTGGACATGGTGTTCCGGGAGCATTAGTGAGTGTTGTTTGCAACAACGCATTAAACAGAGCTGTAAGAGAGTTCATGCTGACAAAACCAAGTGAAATTCTAGATAAAACACGAGAGTTAGTTATAGAAACTTTCAAATCTTCAGATACAACAGTGAAGGATGGTATGGACATCACTCTTTGCTGTTTTGAACGATCAACTAGAAAATTAGAATATGCTGGGGCAAATAACTCTTTGTATTTATTAAGGGATGATGAATTAATCGAATACAAGGCTGATAAACAACCAATTGGCACGTATGCTGACCATAAGCCTTTTACCAATCACAGCATTGAGGTAATTGAGAATGACCAGATTTTTCTGTTTACTGATGGTTTTGCAGATCAATTTGGAGGAGAAAAAGGCAAAAAATACAAATACAAGCCGTTTAAAAATTTCTTAACCGCGAATGCTGAGTACAGTGTAGTAAAACAAAAGGCTGCCCTGGAAAATGAATTCTCTTCATGGTTAGGAGATTATGAACAAATAGATGATGTGTGCATCATGGGTGTCAAATTCAGTGGTAAATAATTCGTTAACAATTTAATTTTCAAAACTTTTCAATATACGAAACTCTTTAGAAGCTCTCTGAAACACGCACAAATACTGAGATTTTAGAAAACTGAAAATAATATAACATTAAAGCTCGGTTTCGTTATTATAAATATTGTCTTAGTCCTGAATATAATCCGTAATTTTCCTAAAACTAAAATATATTTATATGAAAAGAAATTTACAAATTTTAGTGGTTGCGGGATTATTATCCGGAACGACTTTTGCCCAAAAAAATGCAGAATATGCTCCTGTTAACCACAGTGAGTTCGCTGCTAACACAGTACATGAAACTACTGACAGAGCATTATGGGATGTTCAATTAAATGTTGACCCAACTACAGTTGCAGCTGCTTTAGCAGGATGCTTCTGGGATGGAACTCAATTTTGGGTTGCTCAATGGAATAGTGATTCGATTTACACTTTAGATGCAACTGGAGCGGTAACTGATGACTTCGTAATAGCTGGTGTTACTGGTGCGAGAAGCTTTACTTCAGACGGTACTAGCTTGTATATTGGAAGTTCAACAACTGCTATCTGGCAAATTGACCCAACTACAAAAACCCTTACTTCAACCATTAATACTTCAGGTTTAAATTGTAGATACCTTACTTACGATCCGACTCTAGATGGAGGAAATGGTGGTTTTTGGACAGGTCAATATGGTGATGATATCACATCTGTAACTATGAGCGGTGCTACTATCAGCACACTACCTGCTACTACACACGGATTGTCTGGTGTTTATGGAATGGCTTATGATGATTATACTTTTGGAGGTCCTTATTTATGGGCGTTTGATCAAAGTACAACATCTATCGCTGACCTAGTTCAATTAGATATGACTGGTACACCAACAGGAAATGTTTATGATACGCAAACTGATTTTGCTGGTGGATTAGCCGGAGGATTATGGTTTGGAACTTTCGGAGGCCAAGCTGCTTCAATTGGTGGAATTAGCCAGGGAACTTCTTTATTTGTTTATGAAAGAACTCAACCAGCTGGATTGTCTGAAAATCCAGAAATTGATTTCACTGTATTCCCTAACCCTGTTGAAGAAACAATGACATTAGCTATTAATGCCGAGTCAATTAATGAAGTTACTATTTACACATTGGATGGTAAAGTTTTATTGAACAGTACTTCTAAAGTGAAAACTTTTGATGTAAGTGATTACACTGCTGGTGTTTACATTGTTGAAGTAAAAACTGATCAAGGAATTGCTTCTCAAAAATTCACTAAAAAATAAAGTTTATTCAACTTTTAGAAAAGGCGTTTGTTTATTCAAACGCCTTTTTTTATTCCAAAAAATCATAGTTTATTCCTTGTTCCATGCATTATGACTATCTTCATAGTCAATGAAATTTACAGAATTAAACTTAGACGATTCGCTTTTAGAAGCATTGTCCTATATGGGGTTTGAAAATGCCACCCCAATACAAGAAAAGGCTATTCCTATTATTTTAGATAACAAAGATATTTTGGCCTGTGCCCAAACTGGTACCGGTAAAACGGGTGCATTTGTTTTACCAATATTGAATAAATTAGTTGGTAAAACAGACACTTCAGTTGACACCTTAATCGTTGTTCCAACAAGAGAACTGGCCATTCAAATCGAACAACAAATACAAGGACTCTCCTATTTCGTTTCAGTAGGATCAAAAGCAGTTTATGGTGGTGGAGATGGCAAAGACTTTCAAGCCGAGAAAGATGCGCTAACAAAAGGATGCGATATAATCGTTGCTACTCCGGGTAAGCTGTTATCCCATTTGAAATTGGGCTACGTAAAGTTTGACAAGGTAAAACACTTCATTCTTGATGAAGCAGATCGCATGTTAGACATGGGCTTTATTGATGATTTGAAAAAAATCATTTCTTATCTTCCTAAAAAACATCAAACCTTGTTGTTTTCGGCTACTATGCCCCCTAACATAAGGTCGCTCGCCAAAACAATCTGTCATCAACCTACAGAAATATCACTTTCAATATCAAAACCAGCTGCTGGGGTTAAGCAACAAGTATATTTGGCTTTTGACAATCAAAAATCGAAATTACTAGCTCATATATTAAAAGGTCGAAAAGACTATGATAGTATCATTATCTTCTCATCAACAAAAGCAAAAGTATCCGACATAGTTAGAGATTTAGGCAGATCTGGTTTTCCCGCAAAAGGAATTTCATCAAATTTAGAACAAGATAAACGTGAAGAAGTGCTTAGAGGGTTTAGATCAAAAAGGATAAGAATTCTAGTAGCAACAGATGTAATGAGTCGTGGAATTGACATCAAAGAAATCAATATGGTGATCAACTATGATGTTCCTGGTGATGCTGAAGATTATGTGCACAGAGTTGGACGAACGGCCAGAGCGAATACAAAAGGTGAAGCTATTACTTTAGTAAACCCTAAGGACATGCATAAGTTTGCTAAAATCGAGAAACTAATAGAGCGCAAATTTGATAAACTTCAACCGCCTGAAGAGCTTGGTGAAGGGCCTGAATGGAAAGAAGGAAAAGTAAAAGGGAACAATAACAAGAAACCTTTTAAAAAGAAGAAAAACTGGAAACCAAAGAATAAAAAGCCTTTTAACAAAGGACCTAGAAAGGAATAATAGGTATTAATTCCAAAGTTTATTTTTCAGGTTTAACTTTTATTAAGGTTTCAGACAGTAAAAATTCCTTAACTTATTCTAATCAAAAATAAATTTCAATTTATTGCATGCATATCTTTCGATTACTTTTCTTGTTCTTAATTTTTTTTGTGTCTGGAACGCATGTTTCAGGGCAAAAAAAACATCAAGGTCTTTTATGGGAAATTACGGGGAATGGTTTGACTAAACCAAGTTACTTGTATGGAACCATGCACGTTTCCAACAAATTAGCTTTTAATGTTTCGGATTCATTCTACGTATGTCTTCAAAATGTTGAGGGTGTTGCATTAGAATCATCTCCGGCAGATTGGATGCAAGAGTATCGTGATATGGGTGCGTTTTCAAACGGAGACTACGACTTTGGCTCTGATTTCTACAAAAAAGCATTTAAAATATCAGAACCCCAAACTATGGCGATTTATAATCTCCTTGAGAATAAGAATAGCCTAATGAACCAAATATTATATCGTTTTAATCCAGGAAATCAAGACTATCAAGAAAACACCTTTCTAGATATGTTCATTTATCAGGCAGGTGCCAAAAACGGCAAACCAATTCACGCTTTAGAGGATTTTGAAGAAGTTATGAAATTGTCCATTAAATCCATGACTCCAGATAAGGATAAGAAAAGGGATAATAGCAACAACAATTACCTTGATCAAAACAGTGATAGAAAATTTGAATTACTTGAAGAGGCATATAGACGCGGGGATCTTGATCAAATTGATTCCCTGAGCAAAGCAGATAATCCAACAGAAGTTTATCATCATTACTTCATTGTAGAACGTAACATCAATATGGTGAATCGCATGGATTCTATCATGAAAGACCATTCTATATTTACAGGAATTGGAGCTGCACATCTACCAGGCGAACAAGGAGCAATAGAATTATTACGTGAAATGGGATATACCCTGCGTCCCGTATCTACTAAATCTACGGATCAGTCTCATTCCATGAGAAAGAACTTTGAGAGCGCATATAGACCAATTGAA
>JAUHXX010000086.1 GCA_030426825.1 Bacteroidia bacterium
AGTCTTTAGCCTCATACATATCAAATCCACCTGAAATAATTGATGAATTGCTCATTACGTCATTTACAGTTGGAGCAGAGAATACGTAGTTGTCCATAGTAATTGCTACTGGACGTCCAAGATTGTCAGTAGTCATCTCTTCCCACTTTTCAGATCCTCTTGAAGTAAAGTTAAGCACAACCTCTGAGCTTCCGATATTTTGCTGAGATGCTCTGTGGAAAGCATTGTCAATGTCTTCACCCGAAACTCTAGGTCCAGAAGAAGGAACTTTAATAGCATATAAATAAATTACACCAACACCAATTCCGTTTTCATCTTCTACTTCTTTAGCATCCCACATGAACTTAATGTCTTCTGGAAGTGCGTCTTTGAAAACTGGGTGATTTAATCTAGCAATAACATCAGATGTATCTTTAATGTTAGCATATCCAACTGTTCCAGTACCCCAAACTTGTTGGTTGGTATTTGGGTCAGTATAAATATTCGGCGCTAAAATTGTTTGAATTGGGAATTTCATTCTCTTTTCAGCTTCAGACATATTAGCCAAAGCAGCAGAGTCTAACTCTTCAACATCATCTAATAAATCATCTTCTGAATCGCCAGATAACAAATCATCCGGGTTGTTAGATAATAAATCATCTGCAGTAGTAGCAGTATCATTTACTACAGCTGTAGTATCAATGATTTCTGGTTCCTCAATGTCAACATCACCGTAAAGTGCTTCAGATAATTTTTTCTCTAATTCTTGAGAGAATATGATGTTTCCAACTCCTTCACTAGCAGTTGCACCACCGTTATTATATACCTCATAGAACTCCAAGTTGGCAGTAGACTGTAATTTTCTTCTAACCGACTCTTTATCCTTTACACCTGGTAATTCAACAAAAATTCTGTTGGTTCCAGGTAATTTTTGGATAGTTGGTTGCGCAACACCAAACGTGTTTACCCTTTTTTCAATGATAATTTCAACACCATCTAGTGCGCCATTAGCTTGGTCATTTAAGAAAGTTGTTACTTCATCATTTGAAGCATTACTTGCTAATTCATCTTGGTTGTGGATGTAGAAGATTTTAGCCAAAGGCTGATCTGCATTGTCCTTTTCCCACTCTTCAACAAACATTTCAATGAATGCACCTTCACCGGCGTCAGTTCTTACTCTGGCTGCTGCGTGTGCTTTCTTAAATGCTGGGTTTCTAGTGTTACCGGCTAATTCACTTACTAATTCTGGAACTGAAATTTCAAGCGTTACACTCATTCCACCCTGAAGGTCTAATCCTAAATTGATTTCGTTAGCTTGACATTCTGCATAGGTATGACCGAAATGCACAACTTCATTTGCTTGACTTCTCAAGTATTCATCTACGTAGAAAGTTCTGATGTGATCTAAATCTTTTTCATCTGTTACAACTAAAGAGTCACCGTCTAAATAGACCATGGCTACTCCGAAACTGTTTAATGAATCGATTTTCTCATCAGCATACCCTTCAGCGTCAGCTTCAACATTGCTGGTTGCCCACGTAAAAGAAAGTTGGTAAATACAAGCAATCGCTAAGGCAATTGTTATAGACCAAAAAAATCCTTTGTTTCTCATTTTATTAATGTACTTTTTTGAACGGGTGCAAATATAGAATTTCAATTCTAATAAACCAATGAATTTTCGGGATATTCAGAAAAAACAAAGCATTAAAAAAAAACCGTCCTAAACTTTTGTAAATCAAGCCATTTAAAATGTCATTTTTTGGATCGAAAAATATCGATCTAGTATAAACCAGAATATTGAGAAGATTTCCTTGACTCGTTGCTTTTTTTTAGGCCTTTGTTGAATTTGGAATTAGAATCAAATGCAAAAACAAAATTCGCATTAACTTTGCGCTACATTTCAATCAATAAATCTCCCGTTAAGGATGAAGAAAAGTCTTTCAAAAATATTCTCAATGCCCTTGATGGTGCTGTTTTTGCTGTTCTTTTTCTTTGCTGTCGGTATAGCAACTTTTGTTGAAAACGATTACGGTACGCCTGTTGCTCAAAAATGGATTTACAAAGCAAATTGGTTCAGTTTAATCATGCTTTACCTTTCCATTTCATTGATTTTTAACATGATTAAATACAAACTTTTTCAATTGAAGAAGTTGAGCAGTTTATTATTTCACTTGGCCTTTTTAGTGATTGTCTTAGGAGCGGCAACTACGAGATATTTTGGATTTGAAGGCGTCATGATGATTAGAGAAGGCGAATCTTCAAATCAGATTATTACCCAAGAGTCATTTTTTCAAATTAAAGCACATGATAATATAGATCAATATCGTTATGATATGGATGTGATCATGGATACGAATGATGTTGCGTACGTGCATCCGGGGGTTAAATGGAGTAATCCATTGAACTTCTTTTTTAGCCACAACAATTATTTTGAGCACGAGTTTGATTTTAAAGAAAGTCATGTCAAGTTATCCTGTGTTGATGTCTTTAAAAATCCAATTGATACGTTAATACCGACTGCAGGCGGAGATGCTTATTTAGAATTGGTAACTGGTGGCATGCAATCAAATTATTTGAAAGAAGGTGAGGTCAAGTTGTTTGACAGCGGACTGAAAGTTTCGTTTAATAATTCAACTTATACAGATGCGATCAACATTGTTGAAACTGATTCAGGACTTTATATGCGTTCACCTTTTGATATCAGTTATTTGCAAATGAGCGATCAGTCTCAAGGAGTCATGACAAGAGACAGTTTGCAAGAGTTTATCCCAAAAAGATTGTATGTTATTGGCAATGAACAATTCGTTTTCAAACAGTATTATTTGGGCGCGGAATTGCAAACCGTTAAAAGCACAATTAACTCAAATGGACTATTGGGAATCACGATAAAGGTTGAAGAAGATAAAGACGGTCAGCATTACGAAAAAGAAGTTTTGCTTAAGGGAGGTAAAGGAATGTTGCCTAAAATGGCCATGTTTAATTTAGAGTCTGGATTGAACTTTGAATTGGGATTTGGATCTAAAATACTGGAGGTGCCATTTTTCATTTATCTGAGAGATTTTCAGTTAGAAAGATATCCTGGGACACCTAATCCATCTTCATTCTTAAGCTTGGTGACGCTTATTGATCTAGAGAAAAATTTAGAAGAAGATCACGAAATTTTCATGAATAATGTATTGGATTACGGAGGATACCGATTTTTTCAATCATCATATGATCAAGATGAAATGGGAACCATTTTGAGCGTTAACCACGATTTTTGGGGTACTTGGTTAACCTATCTGGGATATTTCTTTTTGGGCTTAGGTTTTGTTATCAATTTGGTTTCAAAAAATTCAAGATTCAGAATGTTGATGAAAAAATCAAGAGAGTTGAGAATCAAACGAGAAGGATTGAAAATGATTATTTTCTTGGTCGGATTAATGTCTTTCAATTCATTTGCGCAAGATGAACTTCCTGTAGTGAGCGAAGAGCATGCTGAGAAATTTGGACGATTAATTGTTCAAGACCAAGGAGGAAGGTTTAAACCAGTGCATACGTTGGCTTTTGAAATGCTCAGAAAAGTGAGTAGATCTGATGAGTGGAAAGAACAGAGCCCTGTTCAGGTCTTTGTAGGTTTACATACGCATCCAGGCTGGTATCAAGAACCCATGATTTATGTTTCTGGAGATCCTTTAAGAGAGAAATTTAACATTGACGGAAAATATGGTGCACTTGCTGACTTCTTGTATATTGACGAACATTCAATTCTATATCTTTTGCAAGAGGATGCAGATATAGCTAGACGGAAAAAGCCAGCTCAACGTTCACAATATGATAAAGATGTCTTGAAAACAGATGAGCGTATTAACGTGATGTTCGGGGTATTTAACATGTCTTACTTGAGGATTTTCCCTAAACCAAATGATTCAACGAATACTTGGTATGCGCCATACGAACTTAATGGTGCATTTGAAGAAGCTGATTCTACTTTTGTTTCCGGAGTAATGAAACTCTATGTTGGTGGAGTTAATAACGGATATGTGACGGGGAATTGGAAAGATGCAGATCAAGCACTTTCATTAATTCAAACCTATCAGCAAAAAACTTCCGATCCTGATATTTTGCCGAGTCAAAGTACTTTAGAATGGGAGATTTGGTATAATGAAGCCGGTATTTTCAAAAAGTTAATGACCTATTATATTTCATTAGGATTGTTATTGTTGATTCTTCAATTGGTGCAAATTTTTATTCCTAGATTCAACCTTAAATGGCCATTGCGAGTTGGCGCGATATTATTTGCCGGTCTGTTCTTATATCATGGATTTGGTTTGGGATTAAGATGGTATTTATCAGGACATGCACCTTGGAGTAACGGTTATGAGGCAGTGGTGTTCATTTCCTTTATTACTGTTCTTGCTGGCTTGTTGTTTTCAAAAAACAATAAAGTAGTACTTGGCGCCACAGGTATTCTTGCTTGGCTCATGCTCTTTGTTGCACATATGAATCAGATGGATCCTGAAATGACCAATTTGGTTCCTGTTTTGAAATCTTATTGGTTGATGATACACGTGGCCATCATTACCGGTAGTTATGGTTTTTTAGGATTAGGTGCAATTTTGAGTTTGATTATTATGGGCATGAATATTTTCTTGACTAGATCAAATTATAAACGTGTACTGCTGACAACAAAAGAGTTGACATACATTTCTGAGATGACAATAACAATAGGCTTATTTATGTTGACCATTGGTACATTTTTAGGTGGAGTTTGGGCGAATGAAAGTTGGGGAAGATATTGGGGCTGGGATGCCAAAGAAACTTGGGCGCTTGCCTCTGTGTTGGTTTACGCTATGCTTTTACATATCCGCTTTATTCCGGGTATGAAAAGCCAATATGCCTTTAACTTTTGGGCGTTCTGGGGATACAGTTCAATCATCATGACCTTCTTTGGTGTGAACTATTATTTATCAGGATTACATTCTTACGCACAAGGAGATCCATTACCAATTCCGACATGGGTGCCTATTACAGTTAGTATGTTATTTATTTTCTCCATGTTGTCATTAGTGAAATGGTACATGGCTAAAAAATGGGCCACTGAAAGTAATACTACGGTGGATTCTGAAAAGATCGAAAAGTCCTAATTGAGATTTTGGCTTCAATCTTGCATAGAAGCTTATTATGAGATTATTCTTTCTAATACTATGTTTTCCATTTTTGGCGATTTCACAGTCAGATACGCTAATTGACGGAACCAATTATCAGGTAAAGTATTTCAATTCTGGCGAAGTGAGCACGCTTTATCCGCAATTAAAACCCAATTCTAAAGGAAGCGTTGGAACCACTTGGGCTTTCAATGAAGAAGGGCGAATCATTTTTGAAACGGAAGTGAGGAGGGTAGCGGGATATTCAAAAGTCAAATATGCTTATCATGAAAACGGAGGGATTAAAATGGCACAATACACTTCTCATCCAGACGGAGGAATTCAACGCACCTATATCAATAGCTATTTTGATGAAGATGGCGTTTTATTGCGCAAAGAAGATTTATCTGATGACGGATTTGGTCCTGAAATAGTTAAAGATCAACCGGAGATGACCAATTTGCATGATAGAGAAATTGCACCATTCATAAAAGTTGAGGAAACTAAGAAGGAGTATGTTACACGAGCAATTATCATTAACAGTAGCAAAAAGAAAATTAAATTCCTGATGAAGGATTTTTCTGAGGATCATGGAGAGGTGAAGAAATATGCTTTAAAACCAGGCGATACCTTGAAATTGGCAACTTATGTAACTGAAGATGGCTTTGATCAAATAGAACAACATTTCTATATTGAATCAAAAAATAAGCAAAGAAGAAAAGAGTTTTCGGCTAAAACTGAGGATACTTTCCCTGAAGGAATTTTGACCCAACGATTGGCCGTAATTCAGTTGTATCGGCGTTCAGAATAAAAAAAGGGCCTCGAAACTAAGGCCCTTTATTCATCCATTATTTAAATAATTAAGCTTTATAAAATGGCGGCTTTACCACCTGAGCTTTTAAGTTTTTGTTTCTAACTTGAATGTAGATTTCTGAACCAGGTGCACTAAGCTCTGTTGGCACATAACCTAAACCAATTGCTTTTCCTGTAGATGGAGACATGGTTCCAGAAGTTACGATTCCAATTTCATTTCCAGCAGCATCAACAATTGGGTAGTCGTGTCTTGGAATTCCACGATCTACCAATTCAAATCCAACCAATTTTCTTGTTACCCCGGCTTCTTTCTGTGCAGCTAATGCCTCAGAGTTGATGAAATCTTTTGAAAACTTGGTCACCCATCCCAATCCCGCTTCTAAAGGCGAAGTGGTGTCGTTGATGTCATTCCCGTATAAGCAATAACCCATTTCTAATCTTAAGGTATCTCTCGCAGCCAAACCAATTGGTTTAATTCCGTAACTGGCTCCAGCTTCAAATACTTTTTTCCAAACTTGTTCAACTTCTGAATTCTTGCAATAAATTTCAAACCCTCCAGAACCAGTATATCCTGTTGCTGAGATGATAGCATGCTCAATTCCCGCAAAGTCACCTACAACAAAGTTGTAAAATTTGATACCAGTTAAATCCACTGAAGACAAAGACTGCATAGCTTCTACAGCTTTTGGCCCTTGAATAGCCAATAAAGAATAATCATCTGAAAGGTTTTTCATTTCTGCTCCCATGCTATTATGAGATGAAATCCAATTCCAATCTTTTTCAATATTTGAGGCATTCACCACTAGCAAATATTTATTCTCCTCAATCATATAGATGATTAAGTCATCTACAATACCGCCTTTATCGTTAGGTAAGCAGCTGTATTGCGCTTTTCCTGGCTCCAATTTTGTAGCATCATTTGAAGATACTTTTTGAATGAGATCCAAAGCGTTCTCTCCAGTTAAAAGAAACTCTCCCATATGAGATACATCAAATACACCAACAGCATTTCTTACAGTTTCATGTTCTGCTTTTACGCCTTCATATTGAACAGGCATGTTGAATCCTGCAAATGGAACCATTTTGGCTCCTAAACTTTCGTGTATTTTTGATAATGCTGTATCTTTCATATGGTAATTTTTTGTGCTGGCAAATGTAAAAAATAAAAATTCTTGTAGGTCAGTATCGTTTTATTTTTCACATCAGTATACCTGTTTCATTTGAAGATTAATCAATGTTGCCTGAATTTGACGTTTTTTGCGAAATAATAGGTGAAAGCATTCTTTGTATTCACTCTAGAATCCATGTCATTTGGGTTAAAAAGATAAAAGTTTTGAACTTTTTCGAATCCGATTTCTTTAAGTTGGGTGCTGGCTTCAATTCGGAATCCTGAGAATCCGTTGAAGACCACTAAAAATGGCATTTCAAAATTCTCTGGCACGTTGATCCATCTGTATTGAATTTTAAATTTATCTCCCTTATGATGAATCGCATATTCTAGTGTTGGAGGAGCACTTTGATTTAAGAAAACCTCAAAAAATCCGGCTAAGTTTTTATCTGTGTATTGTTGAGCATGTTTGATAAAGTCATCTGTATCACTCGTTTTGTTTTTTGATCTATGATAAAATAGTTTTATCATTTTTATGAAGTCTTTGTCATTGTTATAGATGCATCTCAAACTATGCAGCATTGCAGCGCCTTTGTAGTAAACATCTTGTCCCTGAAAAGCGTTATCGTTAACATCACGTTGACCAACCATTGGCCAAATATTATTGATGTTTATCATGTTAGACCCGACTTCGTCCAAATATTTTGCTCTCCCAAATTCTTCTTCAATAAATAGGTGCTCTGCATAAGTCGCAAACCCTTCGCTTATCCAAATGTCTGCCATGTCTGCTACAGCAACGGCGTTTCCCCACCATTCATGCGCAGTTTCATGGATTACCAAAAAGTCGTAGCGTCCAATCATGGAATAAATAGAATCTTTACCATAATCACCACCAATAGCAATGGCACTTTGATGCTCCATTCCAGCGAAGGGAGATTCAACATAGGCTAATCCATCTTTTGGAAAATTATACTCGCCGAAAATTTCTTCAAAAACTTCAAGAATTCTGGTTGTTCCAGAGTAATACTTTTTGGCTTTTTCTAAGTTTTGCTCTAATACGTAATAGTCTACCTGAACTTCCTCTCCGCTTTGGTTTTTGTATGATTCATTAAAATTGACGAAATCACCAATATAGAACGTGACATTGTAACTGTTTATGGGGTAGCTAACCTTCCATTGAAAATTGCTGTATCCATTATCAACTTTGGTCTCACTCAGAAGATTTCCGTTGGCAATTGCATCATATCCAGTTAATGCTTGAATGTTGATTTCCATTGAGTCAGGTTTGTCAGAAAGGTGATCTTTATTGGGCCACCAAGAACTTGCCCCCAGGTGTTCACAGGCCACACCTATATAATCTCTATCTCCATTTTTTTTCCAAACAAAACCTCCATTCCAAGGTGGGTTAGGAGCACTCCTAGGAGAGCCATTATATTTGATCAAAACTGCATAATTTGAATCTACCTTTAAAGGTTCTTGAAGATTAATGAAAATTGCATTATACTGTCTGTCATACTTTAAAGGGATGCCATTCATTGATATTTCGTTGATTTCATATTGTTCATATAAATCAATTTGTATTTGTTTGCTAGCCGCTACGGCCTTGAAAAATATCTTGTTACTCCCAGAAATAGTTTCTGATTCAGAGTGAATTCTAACTGTTAATTCTTCGTAAGTAACGTCAAAACAGGTTCTTTCTGGCCTGAGCATACCTTGTAAACTGTCTGCCAAACCATATTGTCTTTTATAGTTCAATTCTGGTTTTAGTTCTGGAAAAATAAGCGAATCGGTAATGTTTCTAATAATGAACATGGTGTCACATTTCCAACGCATGAATTCTTCATCTTCAAATCCAGGAGTGACAATGCCTAAATCAAGAGATTTTTGAAAATCAGCTGCCGATTCATAGGCGTGGTTCATATAATAATGCAAAATGCCTCTTTCATAATAGAGTTTTGCTGAATTGGGACTTTTTTCTAGACATTCAGTACAAAGATCAATGGCTTCTAGATATTCGAATTTATTGAAAAGCTTTTGTACTTTTTTAATACATTTTAAAGATTTGGAAGTCTCTTGAGAAAAGGTTATCGAGCTTGTTAAAAGTAACAAGCTAAGTAGTGTTTTTAATTTCATTTTTGGGTTTAATGATTGCTATTTCTTCTTTTTTGAAGGTTTTGGTTTTAAAGAGTTGACAAAGTCATAACTCTCATTCAACATCTTGAATACAAATTCTTTATCTTGAAACTTGTCCTTTGGAATTTCAACATATCCATTCATTACAGAGTTATGTTGAATTACATCTCCCAAATTATACTTCTCATTATAAGCTTGTTTGCCTTCTTTTGATAATCGAACGGCTAAATATTCGTTGGTTTGATCAATAAATGAAAACATGTGTCCATTGAGTGAGGTGTAGGGATTTTTTTTGCCTTTGCGTTCAACTTTTCCCCATTCTTCAATGTAGGCTGTATATTGTTCTTCCATATTAAATTCCTTTAATTCTGTTGTTGCGGGCATTGTGTTCTATTTCAGCTAGCCCCAATTCTTCCATTAAAGGTGGTAAATACATACCGACACGACCCCTGAAGTTTTTCTTTAATCCATACCATCCACCGATTGGATTATCAGCAGACCTTCCCCAAAATTCTAATGTTCCTTCTTTGGCTTCAGCTTTCTCATCCTTACTTCCCATTGGCATCCAGTCACCAAAATCTAAAAGCATTTTATGCATGTCTTCAATAATTCTGGCGTCATAGTGGAGAACAGTTGAACCAACAACACAAACAATTATTTCATTACCATCTTTTTCATCCATATACATTTCATATGAAGATGAGCCTGGAGGTGTTTTTAATTTCCAGGGATTGTCTTTCGTTCGTTTATCCATCTTATTTTTTTAATTTCTCTTCGTACAAACTAATCCATTCGTCAGCAGACATTTTTGAAACAAGTTCACCAATCAAATTAAAAGGAATATCATCTACTTTTTTAAATCGGATGCAGCTTTTACCCATGTCTAATTTTTTTGAACAATGTTTGGGATACTCAGCTACGAACCATTCCATTAAATCTTCATTTGCATACAAACCCATATGGTAGAACGCAATAAAGTTTTTTTGTGAAGCCATACTCATGAAAGGTAATGGTTCTGAAGGCTTACAATGATATCCGTCAGGATACACAGAATGAGGAACAACCCATCCTGGCATGCCATAGCTCATGGCTTGTTCAAATTTGGCGTCTAAATTATTCTTTACAGAGTCTGCCAGTTTTTTCATGGCGTCTTTTCTTTCTTCTGGACATTTAGAGATGTAATCATCTAAATTTTTTGCTTCAATTTTCATTTTATAAAGAGTTTGCTTCTAAGTTAATAAATTATTTTGCCGTCCATTCAAAGAGTCCTTTAGGATATTCTTCGCTTAAAAAGGTCTCTTCATTAAGTTGATAAAACTTCAGCCAATCTATTTTATTATTAGACAAATGTAAGACCAGCACCTTTTGATCTTCTTTAAAAGCGTAGCAATCATTTTCAATGACATCCGGTAGTCCATATAAATCCGAAATTTGATCTTCTGATTCACCTACCAAGTTGAATTGATTGAGTTGATTGTAATTTACACGTGTCTCAAATCCTATAATGATTTCATTATTGGTCGAATAATACTTTTCTTCTTGTGTTGTCCAAGGTTTGTAAGTGATGATACTGATAAATTTAGATGCATCTGATTTTAGTTCTTTGGCACTTG
The DNA here is from genome assembly GCA_030426825.1 of Bacteroidia bacterium. Taxonomy (GTDB): domain Bacteria; phylum Bacteroidota; class Bacteroidia; order Flavobacteriales_D; family Crocinitomicaceae; genus Paracrocinitomix. The sequence goes on from JAUHXX010000086.1 coordinate 10,773, forward strand.
GGGCAATATTTATTTGTGGTTTTCTAATCAAGCTGCCAACGGCTCCATAGTTATATTGCTGATGCCCTTCTTTGAGTTCTGGTAGATAAGAAGATTTGATAGACCATCCCATAGATAAAAAACCGATTTCGGATTTCATTTCAGCCAAATTGATTTCACTGTTTACTAATTCAAATAATTGGGTTCTTTGCGATTGTTCTTCTTCAAATCCTGGATCAAAACAGATATCTTCAATTTTAGGATTATTTAAGGTGTCAGTATCTACAAATTCATCTGAATTTTTTGTTTCGGTGTTACAAGATTGACAGCAGAAGATTAAAGAAATAAAGTGAAAATAAAATGATCGGCTCATGCAACTAATATATGGTTTTTGGCTTTTAAAAAGCAACAGACCCCCACTTCAATTAACTCATTTAAAGAGAATTGATTAAGATGCTTCCGAATCAGCGTTATCTAAAATCTCCCATGTATGATCAGCCAACAGTTTGACTGTGGCTATCCAATTGTATTTGTTTTTTCTTGATCTTCCCCATTGATCAGGTCCAATAATGGACAATACCTGTTCAGTGTTTTCATCCTCATACAAATAATAAACATGATTGATGATGGGTTCAAATCTGAAATTGGCTTGATAGATGCGCTCAGATATCTCTTTTCGTAGATTGATTTTTTTTGCTTGGTCTGCTAGCAATTTCATTTGCTCATAAATTTGACCGAGCTGCTGATCAGTTTGATGTTCCATTGCTGATAAAGCACGACCCTTTTGCTTGCCAACATCCTCTGCCTTAATAACTGCACTGCCTACATGATGTCCATATTCTAAAGAATGTGGATTCTCAGCTATTTTGTCCGGGTCTATCGGATTTACGAAATCCTTTTTTTTATCTGCCTTGTCTTCACTCATCCTATTCAAAGATAAAACAAATCAATAATAATTTTTGTTCGATAAGATTATTCAACGTTCAATCATTTAATTACTACTTCTGCTAATTCTTTTCATTTAGAGGTACTTAAGATTTTCAAAATATTTCTATATTCAAACAAATTTAAATCGAATTAACTATGGGAATTTTAATAGGAGGTGTAGTTGTTGCGGTAGTTGGACTCATTCTATGGATGGTAATGGGAAAAAAAGCTGGGCAATCTGCACATTTAGACTTAACTGAGACATCAAAAGTATCAGAAGTAAAAGAAAATTATGACAGCATTACTGGCTCTGTAGGAACAGGAATCTTTACGCATTT
>JAUHXX010000087.1 GCA_030426825.1 Bacteroidia bacterium
GCACAATCAGATATATTATCCTGTTGAGCAGTTGAAGACAATCCCCAAAATAGGGCGATCATAATAGCATAGGTTTTCATAATTCATGTATTTTTTGCGATAAACAAAAAGCAACAAATCCTTTGCCATAAGTGCTTGACGTGTATAAAATTGCGTGAAATAGATCCATGATAAATTCCCCCTTCGCAGGGGGATTTAGGGGGAGGATCTCATCCATTATTTAAACTAAAAACAAACTGTGAACATCTCATCACAATTTTTATCGCTACCGCCTAATATTTCAGTAATTTTGATAGTCAACAATACACAGAAATGAAGATTGAATTAATCAACAAGTCAAAACACGCTATTCCGCAATATGAAACACCTTTGTCTGCGGGCGTAGATCTACGTGCTAATATTGATGAAGCCATTACTTTAAAGCCATTGCAAAGAGCTTTAGTAAAAACTGGACTTTTTATGGCGATTCCGGCTGGGTATGAAGCACAAGTTAGACCAAGATCTGGTTTAGCCTTTAAGAAGGGAATTACAGTGCTTAACTCACCAGGAACCATTGATGCTGATTACAGAGGTGAAGTAGGAGTGATTTTAGTGAATTTATCTGATGAAGACTTTGTTGTAGAAGATGGCGAACGAATTGCGCAATTGGTTGTAGCAAAATGTGAACAAGCTGAGTTTGTTGAAACTTCTGAATTATCTGAAACTGAAAGAGGAGCAGGTGGATTTGGAAGTACAGGAGTGAAATAAAGACGTGTTTCGTTTCTCGATTTGTTTTTTAAGAGTGGCTTAAAGTGAATGTCAGTCTGAGCATGTCGAAGACAGAATGAACACAGTTGGGTGCCCTTCGACAGGCTCAGGGTGACCCAACAGGGAAGGCCCTGAAAAAACGAATTACAAAAAAGAATAAAACATGAAAATAATAGTACCAATGGCAGGAAGAGGATCACGTTTACGTCCTCACACATTAACAGTTCCTAAGCCACTTGTTCCCGTAGGAGGAAAACCGATTGTTCACCGATTGGTAGAAGATATTGCAAAAACATCTACCGAAAAAGTAACCGAAATAGGATTCATTATCGGTGATTTTGGAAAAGAAGTTGAAACAGAACTTATCGCCGTTGCAGAGTCTCTCGGGGCGAAAGGAAATATCTATTATCAAGATGAAGCTTTAGGAACGGCTCATGCGGTTTTATGTGCTCAAGAAATGCTCGACGGACCAGTTGTTGTTGCTTTTGCAGACACCTTGTTCAGAGCAGATTTTACCATGGACCCGAATGTAGATGGTGTTTTATGGGTGAAACAAATTGAAGACCCTTCTGCTTTTGGAGTGGTAAAATTAGATGCTGAAGGAACAATCACCGACTTTGTTGAAAAGCCAAAAGAGTTCGTTTCTGATTTAGCTATGATCGGAATTTACTACATCAAAGATGGCGCAGGCTTAAGAACCGAATTACAATACCTGATTGACAATAACGTCATGAAAGGAGGAGAATACCAATTGCCTGATGGATTTAGAAGATTGACAGAAAAAGGAACCAAATTCAAACCAGGTGAAGTTACAGAATGGTTAGACTGCGGAAACAAAGTGGTTACGGTACATACGAACCAACGTGTTTTAGAATTTGATAAGGATACTAAATTAGTTTCTGACACTGCAAGCATTGAAAATTCTGTTGTTATTCCGCCATGTTATATTGGGGATGGCGCGGTAATTGCGAACTCAGTGATAGGACCGCATGTTTCAGTTGGTGCAAATACTTCGGTAACCAATTCAGTAATTGTGAATTCTAACATACAGAAACACGCAACAATTGAAAATGCAAACATTAAAGATTCAATGATTGGTAATCATGCAAACGTGTTAAGTGCTGCAAGAGATATCAGTATTGGGGATTATACAACAATTGATTAATTGAAAAAAAGACGATCATATTTTCTTGGTGCATTGATCTTGTTAGGTGGATTGATGTTGACTTCTTGTGGGGGCAGCAAAGAGATTCAAGAACAACGCGTGAAAACGCCTGTAGAAGATGAGTTTAAAAAGAATTTTCATGAAGCTATTCGTGAAAAGATGCGGGGCAATTTTGACCTCTCGTTAGAACTGTTTCAAAAATGTTTAAGTATCAATCAAGAAAGTGATGCGGCACATTTTGCCTTATCAGATGTCTATCAAGCTTTAGGAAATACGGAGCAATCAATCAGTCATGCGGAGAGTGCATTTAAATTGGACGAAGATAATCGTTGGTATGTTTTGCGTTTAGCTGATTTGTATTATCAAACCGGCAATTATCACAAAAGCGCCGAGTTTTTTGGAAAAGCAATTGAAGAGGAAAAAAACATAGACGTTAAGTTCAAGTATGCAGAATCCTTAATCCATTCAAATGACTATAAGCGAGCCATTGAGATGTTGGATGAAATTGAAGTTGAAACAGGAAAATCCCCCAACTTAAGTTTGACCAAACATGATTTGTATCAAGAATTAGGAGATAAAGAAGCAGCTCAAAATGAATTGCAAACACTGATAGATGATAATCCTTCAAATGTTGAAAACAAGTTGATTATAGCAGACTATTTTCTAAGAACCAATCAAGTAGATGCGGCCAACAAAATATTGGAAGAGTCTCTCAAACAAAACCCGAATAGTGGAGAATCTTATTTAATGCTGGCTGATATTGACTTGCGAAAAGGAGATTTGGATGCCTCTTTCGTTCATCTTGAAAAAGGTTTTCAATTTGATGATGTAAGCATTGCACGAAAAATTGAATTAATCAGAGGCCTGCAACCTTATGCTTTTGAGGCAACACAAGATGCTCCTAAAATTGAAAAAGGACTAGAAACCTTGTTTGAGTTGATATATGATGAGCAAATTAAAAATGACACGCTGCACTTGGCCTATGCTTATTTCTTGAGAGATCAAGGTTCAACGAATAAAGCGATAGTTCAGTTTAAACAGGTGGTTGCCATTAATCCTAATTCTTATAATACTTGGCTTCAATTATTGTATTTGCAGTATGATGCAGATGCCTATGAGGGTATGTATAAAGACGGCAAAGAAGCGCTCGATTTATTTCCTGCTCAGCCTGTTGTTTACTTATTGTCTGGGATAGCGGCATATGAACAAAAGCAATTTAGCGAATCAGAAGAATGGTTGTTTTTAGGAAAAGGACTGGTGCTGAATGATCCGCAATTAGAGGCTGAATTCTTACATCAAATTGGTAAACTTTATGGGATTCAAAAAGATTACGAAGAGGCTTATAATTATTTAGATCAGGCAAAATCTATGGATGAGTTTAATGGGAATGTGGTAAAAACACGGGCCATTTTACTTGTAGAACAAGATAAAGATCAACAGGCCATTGCTGAACTAGAAGCCGCCTTGAAACAAGCACCGACAAATCCATTCTTTTTAGATGCCTTGGGGTTGGTTTATCTTAAAACAGGTGCTTTTGAAAAAGCAAAGAAAAAGTTTGAAAATGCCTTGGTGTATGAAAAAAGAGATCCAGAAATCTACGAACATTTAGGAGATGCATTTAGCCAGTTGGGTCAAAAAGACAAAGCCTTAGAGAACTGGAAAAAGGCGGCGGAGTTGGGTCGGTCGACCGCAATTCTAAACAAAAAAATAGCAGATCAGAAGTATTATGCAGAATAGAAATTGGATTTACTTACTAGGATTTGTGTTTCTAGTTTACTCATGTAAAACTGGAAAAATTGGGGGTACGGCAGATTGTCCTAAAAAGGATACTGAAGAAACTATTGAATTGCTGCGTTCAAAGTCAAAAACTCCGTTTGAATTTTATTATGCAAAGCTCGGAGTTACGGTTAAGGATAGTGAATCATCAAATTCCTTTAAAACATCCTTGAAATTAAAAACGGATTCAGCTTTTGCCGGCATTTTAAAAGTTGCGGGCATTGTTGGCGCAGCTTATTTAGCGGATACTGACACCATTGCTTTTACAAATAAGATTAAGCGTTGTTACTTCAAGAAAGACTTCGGTTTTTTAGTTGAAAAATTTGGAATGGATTTGAATTATGGATTGATGCAAGAGTTACTCCTTGGTCAGCCTTTTGGGTTGAATACGATTCAAGAATTATATCCTTTAAAGGATGACCATTATTATGTGCTGGCTTCGCATGATAAAAAGGCAATCGATCGTTTGACGACTGGCGCTTTAGAAGAAGATGAGGTTGAAGATTTTTTCTTCAGGTATAAGATTGATTGTGGCACTATGGAATTGGGTCAAATTCTGATCAATGCACCTTCAATGCTTACTTCCATTCAAATTGATTTTGTGAAGCGACAAGAAGTGGATGGTTATAGTTTGCCGCAAGAAACTGAGATAAAAGTGGTATCTCCAAAAGATTCAACGTTTATTAGTTTAGATTACGGAACAACAACACTCAACGATTATAAAAAAATCAGTATCAGTATTCCAGATAGTTACAATGAATGTGAATAAATTCATATTGATTTTTTTGATGTTTTTTACGGTCTCAGCAATGGGGCAAGGCAAGGAGAGTGACCGTCTACGAAAGAAGCAAAAGGAGCTTGAAGAGAAGATCAACTTCACAGAAAAACTTCTAGAATCTACCAAAACTGACGAGTCTAATTTGACCAATAACTTGAGTTTATTGGAACGAAAAATTGAGTACCGAAAAGATTTATTGAATAACATTCAAATTCAGCTGAGTCAGTTAGATGCAGAGATCACGACAACGTCAAAGGAAATTGAAATCTTAAAAGCGGAGATTGAACATCAAAAGGAGCAATATCGAAGAATGATACGGCAAGCTTATAAGATGCGGAGTTCGCAGGCCTCACTTGTTTTTATCCTCTCTTCAGAATCCTTCAATCAAGCCAATAAAAGAGCAGAATACCTCAATCAATTGAAAAAATATCGAGAAGATCAAATCAAAAAAATTGAATTAAGCATAGAAGAATTGAATGCAAAACTGGCCTTGTTGGAATCTAAAAAAGCGGAGAAACAAAACCTGGCTTCAAGTAAAGTAGATGAGCAAAAGAAATATGTAAAAGATCGTGAGAAACAAAAATCGAGCATTGAAATATTGAAGAGTAAACAACAGCAATTGCAAGATGAATTAGCCGCACAGAAGAAAAAATCTAGAGAGATTCAAAATGCAATTAATGCGGCAATTAACAAAGAAATTTTAGCTGAGAAAAAGAAGAACAATAACAAACCTCCAACTTTAGAAGATACCAAAGAGGTAACATTGAGCAACAAAGGTTTCGAAGCGAATAAGGGTAAATTGCCATGGCCCGTGAAGAAAGGTGAAATCACCAAAGGGTTTGGGAAACAACCTCATCCAGTTCACATCAATGTGTACACCTATAACAATGGGGTGGATATCACAACGGTTAAACAATCTACGGTAAGAGCAGTATATGATGGAGAAGTGACTTCTGTAATTGTCATTCCAGGTGCTGGAAAAGCGATAATTGTTAAGCATGGATCTTACAGAACCATCTATTCAAACTTGCAAGAAACCTATGTAAAATCGGGTGATAAAATTGTTGCTAAACAAGAAATTGGTGCGCTACTTGTCAATTCATCTGGGAATTCTGAAGTGCATTTTGAGATTCGTCAAATTACGTCTGACGGTCAGATTAACAACATCAATCCAACGTATTGGTTGTATCGTTGATTATGAAATTATTGCATCAGATACTAATTTTTGTCTTGCTTTCAAGTGCTGGAATAGGTCAAAATAATACTTTTAAACGGGGTGACTTTACAATTTCCTTTAACAGCAAGATTTATACAATAGAAAAAGACAACGTTTTTATAATTTCCGATTCCATAGAGAGTCCTATAGAAGTTGTGATACCTGAGGATGGCAAGTTTTACTTTATAAATAAGGCACAGTTTTCTGAGAATGGGAATCCAGAGGAGTTTGATATTTGGAACTATCGTTGTGAGAATAATCATGTCATTCAATTTTTGCCTTTTGATTCATCTCATGTTATTATTAACGATTTTCAATTTTCAGCGAATTGTCTCGGAAGCAATATAAAGTCCAAGATAAATCCAGAGGAAGACTCATTAGTTGATGGTTCCTATATCTATCCAGGATTTAAAAAAGGAAGAGGTGACTCTAAGATTTTTAATTTTAAGACAGGAAAGTTGTTATCTAATAATAGCAGTCTATTCTATTATCCTTTTTTTGATTTAATAGTTGGAATGGATTATAAATATGGTTCATCCAGGATTCTAAATGAAAAAGTTTCTATCCTTTCAATTATTGAAGGTGATTTGACATTAATCGAAAGAAAGCCGTATAACTATGTAAGAGTTGCAGAGGATTTTTCGTTAAATGAGATTAATAATTATTCCAATCAATTAACAGACTTTATCTGGATCAGTGATTATGTGTTTTTTGTAAAAAAGGCAAACTTATGGTATGAATGCGCTTTTACTTTCTTTTATAATTCTGCTCCTAAATTGACGGTTATTCAAGAACCGATTGACTCAATTATAGAAATCCCTTTTTTTTCGCCAGCATTTGTGATATATAAAAACGACTCTTCATTTTTGAAACTGAATCACAGAAATGTACAAGGCGAAGTTTTTTTTGATAGCCTTGTGGTAAATAACTACTTGTTGAAAGGGATAGAACCTTATATAGATTTTAACATTATAGTTTTTTCTATGGGGCCGAATAAACATTTGGTTATAAAGCATAGAAGGGGATACCCACTAGTAGGGAGTAAATTTGAATTTTCCTCTTCTAATGATCTAACAGAATTTTGGAACCCTAATTATCATCAAATAGTTATTGAACCTATAAACACGTTTTATATAGATTAACAACATCAACCCAACGTATTGGTTGTATCGTTGATTAATCATTAAAACTCCCAAAATAATAATACAAAGTTCCGTCTCCTGCCCCCCAAAAGTTATTGACGTCAATAAAGACGGTACATGCCTTATATTTTGCGGCTATCTGACAAATCTCTTTGTATTGATTGTCAGATAAATCAGCTACTTCTTTGATATCCTTATTGGTCTTCAGCATTGATTCGCCAATGAGTTTGAACTTTTTAGATTGACTTTTTACTTTCATGGTTTGCACATCAACTTTTTCCCAATCAGATTCAGATTGGATGTTACAAGCAGATTTTTTTGGAGCCTCATTTTCTAGCTGATAAGCCGAACTTTGCCCGTAATAATCAAAATTGACGTACCAAGTTTGTCCTGATACAATAAGATTACCATCTGAATCGGTAGCAGGTTCCCATGGAGATGATGTTCTAAACAAGCGCTCTGCATTTTTCTCAAAGTACTTTTGTGATTTGACATTTGCAATCATCTTACCAGACGAAAGCGGTTTACCTGACTTGTCTTTCATGATAAAACAATCAGATTCAACATGCGAGATTTTACCCTCAGCAGAGATTAAAAAATATACTTTGACCGTTCCTTGTAAACCTTTGTCTTTAGGAGTTCGTGGATACATGAGGTTTTTAGAAATGAATGTTTTCATTTCAATTAATCCACCTGGATAAGTTGCTTTTCGATTCGCATTGCTAATGACGGTTTTATTCTTTACCGGATCCTTCACCAACTTAAGCGGCTTTTCGGTATTGACTTTAATCGGATCTTCTTTCGTAATTTTCTCGGCTTCAACGAATTCAGGTTTATCGAAATTATAGACAATATCCTCGATTTCATCTTCTTCTTTTTCTACTTCATAAGCGTTCAGTTCATTTTCATATTCATCTGTTGCTTCAGCAAGCTCGAACGAAATAAAATCACCGGTGTCCACAGTGTTTTCAACCAAAAGATCATGTTGAGGTAATTCGTCTTGCGGCGTAATTTCAACCTTCTCTTCAGTGCTGAAGTGATCATAAATAAAATAACCACCAACAACTGTGCTGATGCTGATAATTGCGGTTAATGCCCATTGAGTAATTCCCCAACTCGCTGCTCCTGCACCAGCAGCTCCCGCCGCTCCTGCAATGGAATTCAACTCGGCCATCATGGCTTGTCGGTTCACGGTCTGAATCAGGAGTTCCTGATCGCTCACCAAGCTTTGAAGTTCAGGGTTAGCATCCATTTTTGCCTTAAACGCACTCGCTTCACTAGCCGACATTTTGCCTCCAAGATATAAGTCAATTTGTTCTAAAAGTTCTAAATCTGCTCTCATGCTGTTGCGTTGGTTTGTGTTTGTTTGGCTAATTGAATGGCTTTTTCCATGCATTTATATTTCTGCGTTTTGGCAGAATTAATACTTGAAAATTCGAGTTTTTTGGCAATATCCGCCATGCTTTCTTTTTTGAAATAAAACAGTTCAAATATCTTTTTACATTTTTCAGTAACCTGCGTGAGTATGCGTTCTAACAACTTAATTTTCTCCTCCTTTTCTTCATTATATCCAATATCTTCAGCTGATAAAATCAAAGTGTCCTTCCATTCAAGCTCTGGATTTTTTTGACGTTTGCGCAATTCATTTTTCCATAGAAATCGATTTATCCCATATAAAAAGGTGGAGAGTTTAGCAGTCAATTCAAAATCTGGTTTTGAGACTTTTTCTACTAAAAGAATTAAGCTATCGTGAAACAATTGCCTTGCAATCATTTCATCTCCACCAGATGATAAGATGTTTACCTTAATTTTCGGAAACTCAGCATAGAGCTCTTTAAGCGCCTTCTCTCGCTTGCCATTTTTGATGGCTTTTATGATTTCTTGGTCCGTCATCAGCTTGATTTTTCATCCTTAATAGCCCATTATCTCTATTAACAATTCGGCGATAAGCATGTTTTTATACCTCTATATGTCAGATAAAACGAAAGGTAACCCCTGCTGATTGTAAAATATTAAATTTTTTGGATACAATTGACTTTTCTTTGGATATATACCTTGGCATTATGCTCTTTGGTATAAGCAACTTGATAAGTGTAGGTTTGCAATCCTGTTATACGTTTGGGCTTCTCTAGCACATCAATTTGATGAGCAATTCCCCGTTGAACAATAAAACCGTTATGCTCAAATTTAATATTACCGAAATAGTCACCAGATGGGTAATCATGTTTATAAGTCACATCCACCGGAATCCATCCATAATTAGCCAAATAAAAATCGGCCCAAACGTGTAAAGTGCCATCCGGTCTAAATCCCATTAAGTGCCTAGCTGGAATGTCTTGCATCCGCAAAAGCGTGACAAAAACACTGCTCAAATTACCACAGTCTCCTTTGCGATTCATCAAGGTGTAATTCAAACTTTTAAAACCCGATTCGGGCTGACCGTAATCAAAATGCTTGGCCACAAATTCATAGCAACGTTTTGCATAATCTAAATTGTCACAACTTTCTTCATAAATGACTTGGGAAACTGCAAAAAGCGATCGATTTTCTACATCAATAAAAGGTAAATCAGAACCCATATAGTTGTAGTAATTAGGGTCACATTGATCATAGGGATATATTTCTCTGATTTGGCTAAAGTCTGTTTTGATATCTGCCGTTTCGAGTATGAACTTATTATTGAAGTATACTTTTTTACCAAAATGTCTTTTTCTTCCTAAAGGGATTTTATAATAGAAACATGAATCTCCAGTTGCTCCTAATTTGGTCATGACAGCATTTTCATCCACCTCAAATTGATGACATTTTTGATATTCGTTAGTAGATAAGTAGGCTAAGAAAAGGTCGGTTGTTGATTCGCCCATTCCCCAATGTTCAACACAAGTTGAAACTTCAATTTCGTAAGATTTTTGATTGTGTTTAATGATGATATCGGCATGGCTAATCCAAGCAGATAAGATTAAACTACTGAAAATGAGGAGACTTTTCACAAGATTAAGATAGGGTAGATTCGTTAGATTTCAAAAAGTGTCTACTTAAATGTAGAATTCTTTGAGTCAACAACCGTGATCAATGCGTATTGTGATAACCAATAGAAGGTCTTTTACTGTGTTTGGAGGATGGCTTGAGATATCCGTTGAAGATTTTGAGGATATTTGGTTTGATATCCGTCAATTTTTTTCAACCAATTTAAAGACTCTTCATAGTGCCCCAAATTATAGTTGAGTACCGATAAATTGAGTAAGGTGGGTTCATATTTGTGGTTGATTTTATGAGAGAACATCAACACTTTTTCTGCGTCTTTGAATTGAAAACTGCGTTCTAAGATATAGCCATAATTCGTTAACACTTGATAATTATAGGGGCAGAGGGAAACAGCTTCTTCATTGGCTTTGAGCAGCGAAGGTAGATCTGTAATTTCATTATATCCCCAGCCTTCGTAACTTTTAATCGGCGTACCGGTAGGGTCAACCGAATAAAAAATAGATTGCGCTTTTTTGCTTTGATCAATGACAAATAGGCCTTTACCTAATTCTTGATTTGAAAGAATTTGCTTGGTATGGTATTCTCCCTTAATTCGGTAAAAGGACATGGTAAGTAATAGGATCAACGCAGCAATGAAACTAATTGAAATTAGGTCTTTCTTTTTTTGAGTTGAAGCAATCAATCCATCATTTTTGAATAAAAACCCAGTAAAAAGGATACTGCCAAGTACTATGAGCGTTATTCGTTCTTTCGGAAAGCTAAAGTTTGCAAACACAAATAATCCGACTAATCCGCAAATAATGATAAGATATGACCAGTCTATATTTTTACGAGCTTGAACAATCGATTTCATCATCCAAATTAGGATCCACATTACAGGTAAAAATCCTAAAATCCCTACTTCAGAAATTATCGAAATAAAATCATTGTGTGGTCTTTTAAAGGCCACATTATAATCAAAGGCCCTTGGAATATCTGCTACACCAAATTGAGTATAATTAAACTGCCAGTTGCCAGTGCCCACACCAAGAAGCGGGTTTTCTTGAATGAGTTGTGAGGATTTTGACCAAAGACTCAATCTTTCAGATAAAGATGTATGGTCAGCAGAAAAAAGAAGAATCAATCCTACCATTCCAATTGCGAATACTCCGGCAAAAATCGCAATTGGTTTTTTTGATTTTAGTTTGGTTAAAGAAAAAGCCAAAACAATGATTGAAATAAGGATTAAGCCTATGAAAACAGATCGTGTTTGCAGATAAATGATAAGGCCTAAGGTGATAGCAAAAACAACTGCATAAGCAAAGTGATACTTTTTAAAGTGGTAATAAGCGAAAGCAGTTAGAATAAGGCTCAGTAAAAGAATGCAAGATAGAATATTGACATGTCCAAACAATTGAAGGCTATCTGTATTTAAATGGTCTAAGGATAAAAAAAGGTCAAGAAGACTAACCGCTAATAACGAAACCATACCTAAAATTAACATCTTGTTGAGTACTTCTGGTTTCGTTCCTTTAACTAAGGTGCCTGAGAAGATAATGAGGGCAATAAAAAGGAGAATTTTTTGAGATTCGTAAAATCCCTCAGCAAAATTTAACGACCAAAACGAAGAAGAAAGGTTGATGAGATAAAACAATAAAAGAGGATAAAGCACCACTTTTTTTGGTAGATAAATTGAGTTACCTGTATTTAGTAGCCATATAAAAAATGCGATTAACGATAGGCAAACAAAAGCGAATCGCGGCACCTGAGAAGGCTCTATGCTTAGCTGCAAAAAAAAGATAGGGCTAATAAAAAGCCCTATCCAAAATAGTGTGTATAAAGAAACCCTCAGGTTCAAAAATTATAATTTCACGTAATCAATGGCACATTGGTAACTTAAACCATCATCAATGGTCACGTTTAAATAAAAGTCGTTTCCTGCAAGGCTTGCAGTTCCTTCTATGGTGTGTTGTCCTACTGTTTGAAGTGGAATAGTAACTGTATTTCCATTAATTTGACCTAAAACAGGATCATCTTGTACAAGATATAGCACTTGTTTTATCCAAATTTGATTATTATTTTTTTCATCAACGGTTATCGTTGTGTTGTAAGGTTGGTGGCTCGTCCAAGTGCCAGAACAAACTGGAGTTGCCGTATAGGTTCCTACCATATGGTCAGCATCATTAATAACGTTGACATATCTAGT
>JAUHXX010000088.1 GCA_030426825.1 Bacteroidia bacterium
GAATGTTTAATTCCATTGGAATGGTATTGTCAAAAACAAGCTCTGCTTTTAAGCCGGAATTGTAGCTGTCAATGTTTTCACTAATTAATGAATTGTCACTAACCGGAATAAATACTTGCTTGTCTTTTCTGATGTTAACAGTTGTTCTGACTGATAAAATTTCAGATATCGGCATATTGATTCGATAACGAATATCATGTGTCAACCATTTGTAAGGAGAAGACAAGGTGCCCTCAACTGATTTTTGTCTGTAAAAAAGAATTCTGTGATCAAATCTGTTTTCAAGATTTTCTGCCATTAATAAGAACTCTCCACCTGGATTTGGGAGTCTCATAGGGATTCTCACTCCTCCCAATAATTTAAAATCATCAAAAAGATCACTTGCTCCTAATTTGAGCATAAGGTTTAATCCAGGATTAAAATAGACAGAGCCAGGTCCAGAATAAGGTTGGTAGTTTGGAAACAAGAAATTGTTGTCAAACTGTGATAACACATAATCTTTGGCGAAATTGGGTTTGTAAATGGTATAAGCAGATGGTTTCCATTTTGGTTTTTTATAGGTTGAATCACTGCTGGTTGAATCACTTAAACTGCCCGTATTATTTGAAGCTCCTATTTCAACTATTTCCTTCTGGTATTTGTGTTGCTCAAGATAGATGGTGTCGTTTTCTATTTTATTCCCAAGTGTTTCTTTGTCTTTTATTTTCTTGATATCATTCAGTCTTTTCTGCATGTACGTGGTGTTCCATAGCACATCTATTCTGTTTTCATTGACTTTTTCATGTAGCACTTTAAATGTGTTGTTTTGATAAATTAACTGAATGGACTCGTTATTTTTATTGACGTTATGCTCTCGGATTGACGAAACATAATTGGTTTGAGGAGAAGTTGTTCTTGTATACTGATAGTGTGTAACAGTATCAATGAAACTGATAGAACTATCTTTTACCGTAATGAACCTGTTGTAAAGTCCATTTCTATCACTCAAATAAACATATTTCCCTCTGTCAACTTCAAATGGCATGATTTCATTTTCATAAGGAGTATTTGTGACTCTTTCTAAATATTTATAATTCCTATTCATTTCAATTAAATTGAAGATAAACAGGTCATTTTTTTGATCAATAAAGTTGATGTCAGGTTTTTTAAATATCGTGTCATTGTCTCTGTTAGATGAGAATAAAATTCGAGAATCGTTGTCAATAAATTGAGGATGCAAATCATCATAAATGTCGTCAGTAACTCGTGTTATACTTTTCGAGAGAATATTGTAGATGTACAAGTCTGATTGCCCCTTAACAACAGCAGACATCACCATTTTTTTACCATCATCTGAATAAGAGAAGTCGAGAACCTTGTCCATGTCCTTCATGGTTTTATCCACTAAAGACTTATCGTCAAATGAATAAATAAAGAGTTTCAACTCGCCTTTAACTTCAGAGAAAAATGCTAACGCATTTCCGCTTGGATGCCATTGAAGGGTAGGGAATGAATAGTCTTGAAGACGCATCATTTTGGTCTCTTTCGCGTAAATTTTTTGAGTTTTACCCGTCAAGGTATCCAAAACTTTTACTCGGTATCTACCTAATTGATTTTCAACATAAGCTACTTTGGTTCCATCAGGACTAAGTCGCACAGAATAATACACTGATTCTTTTTTGTTTTTTAACTTGATTTTCGATCCTTTCGGTTCTTCTTGAGAATCGTACTCATCAATATATCTGCTCCTATAGAATGCAATGTAATTTCTGGTCAATTTTGCAAAATCCATTCCCAACAAAGAGAAGAATCCTCTTTCAACGTTTTTAGTTACCCGAGTAATGTAAATGATATTTGGAATAATGGTTTTACCATGAGTCTCTGCAATATAATTCCAGACCGCTACTCCAGCATAAGCTTTTTCCTCATCAGTCAAATCATTGAATCGATCAATTTTTTTTGTGAGGATAAGGTCTTTAACTCTGCTTTCAATGTCAGCATCCCATTCTTTTACGAAATAAGTGATAAGCCCTTTTTCTAGCCAAACCGGAATGCCCGAATTTACGGTAGATTTTAATTGATCTTTCCAATCACCTCCAAAAAACATGTGTTTCAACAAAACTTCATATACTGCTGCCTTAATGTTGTTGTTGAATTTTTGATGGTCACCTTCAAAGTACATGAATATTTTTGAGCCAACAATTCTTGTGGTTCCACCTACTGTACTCATTTCATCATTGGTGACCCCAATGTTACTTTGACGGAATTTTTGTTGAGATTCGTAGACAATGACTTCAAGCTTTTCAGGAAAATTATAATCTAATTTTTCTTCTGCTAATCCTAGATAATGATGCATAGTACGAGCCACATAGATGGCAACATCTTCATTCAACCCGCTATAGTATATTCTGAATCTTTTATAGGCATGAAACTTCCAGCTAAACCCGTTATACTGAACCCTACTTTTGCCAAATTCTTGATATGACCCTTGGTAAAATTGGGCATCTGATTGAACTGGAATTAGTAAAATAAAAGCCAGAAAAAATATGTACCGTATTTTTTGTTGCATGCGAAAGGTTAAAGATACAAATATCCGCTTGTAAAAGCTACATTTGTGGTATTCATAACGCTTAAATCATGATTGAAGTTCATAAACTCACATTTAATCCCTTTTCAGAAAATATGTACATCCTCAGTGATGAGACGAAAGAATGTGCAATTATTGACCCGGGTTGTTTTTATCCTGAAGAACGCGAAGCACTGAAAAAGTATGTGCAAGAGAAAGGATTAAAGCCTACTAAACTTTGGAATACACATTGTCATTTAGATCATGTTTTTGGGAATTATTTTGTGGCGAATGAATGGAATTTAGAATTAGGAATTCATGAACTGGATTTACCCACACTTGAATTTTTTCCGACAGCCGCTAAAATGTACGGAATTGATGGATTTCAATTATCACCAGATCCAGCTTATTTCATTAAGGAAGGAGAGAAGATCGGTTTTGGAAATTCTGAGTTGGATGTTCTATTTGGCCCAGGGCATGCACCGGGACATATCGCATTTTACTCGTTAGCAGATAAATTTATTATCAATGGTGATATTTTGTTTGAGGGTTCATTTGGTCGGTATGATTTACCGGGAGGTGATTTCAATGTGTTGAAAAAAACGATAGTAGAAAAGATGTTTAAGTTGCCAGAAGATATGACAGTTTATACAGGTCATGGTGGTGAAACCACAATCGGTCGTGAGAAAATAACGAATCCGATATTGCACATGTAGTCTATTCTACAATAAAAGCCCTATTGGGTTTAAGTGTGTCTCTCAGAATACGGACATCTTTTTCATTCACAGTTAAGCAAGCCATATGATGCTCGTCATTAGCTGAGTCAACAAACGTTCTTAAAGTTTCAAGTTGTTCTCTTTCCATGAATTGGATGAGATGTTTCACATGATGTTCTGCCGTACCTTTAGAATCTCCGCCATGAAAATCCCAAACCAATCTTATTTTTCTATTCATTGAACAACGACTTTTCGCTTAACAATCTGTTCATCAACAGTAACGGATAAGATATAGGTGCCCTTTTGAAGGTGATCCACAGAAACACCTCCATTATTTACAATTTGATCTACATCAAAATTCTGTAATAATTGTCCTGAAACTGAATACATTTGAACTTGTTCAACATCCAAAGTCATTAATCCAGAAACATAAAAAATATCTTCAGTTACTGGCATTGGGTAGACGGTGATAAACTCAAAGTCTTCTTTACTAGCACTCAAGGTTCCCCATGTATCTTCTGCCAATGGACCACCCCACAATTTATAGGCAATTCTTGGATTGTCAATGAAAGGATTTCGATTCCCTTGATGGTCTTGAATCGCATCATTTCTATCTCTCTCAAACTGCGATACTGGATCTTCATAATTCCAATCTAAAAACAAGTTAGCTACGTTTGGATCTACCGAGTTTAGACTTCCGGTACCAACATCAGCAGGGATACATCTTGTATTGTACCTTAAGTACATGTATAGGATAATTCTGGCGCAATCACCTTTCCATTCGTCTCCTGGATACCAGTTAGAACCTACAGAACCCGCTGTTCCTGTACTATTCGTATACTTTTTATTGGCTCTATTCCCATTTTGCGTGACATCACAGGCTCTTAAATTGTGTGCGTCAGCACCAGGTCCGTCTGTACCTAAATCGGGATCACCAAGAGATTTCGGAAAAATATGTTCACGATTCCATTCTCCAGCATTTCCACCATTTAAGTTTACACCTCTAGTTCTATCCGTTACAGGATTTCCATCCGTATCATCAAAGCCATAAATCAGGGCTACAAAACCTGTTGAACCGGTTTCTAAGTCTGCATCTTTTAAGGCATCCCAGCATTCAGAATATGTAATTTGATTATGTGTATTTGTTACCAATGAGGCCAGCTGACTATAAATATTAGCGCTAGATTGGTTGAAATTGATGCCACTGTAATAAGCTGGAACTTGTCCGATACCGCTTAATGCAGCACCAATTAATAATATAGATAAAGTTGATTTCATTCAGAAGTGTTGTTGTCTGTAGTGTAAACGCAAGTTAGTCAAATTCGTTGGTATTCACCTAAAGCTTTAGCCGAATGACCCAAAATAGACGACAAACTAGAATTAATCGAAAGATTGGTTGGCATTGGTGGCCATATCAATTAGTCGCTCATACTCTTCAGGAGAGATATCTGAGTGGAAAAAATGGATTGGGTTAATCTTTTGGCCATTTTTTTCAACTTCGTAATGCAAGTGTGGAGCGGTTGATTTACCAGTCGATCCAACTAAGCCAATAATTTGACCACGAACAACTTTATCTCCGGGTTTACATTTGAATTCACTTAAATGCGCGTATCTCGTACGATAACCGTAACCGTGATCAATGATTACTGATTGCCCATATCCCCATCTTTTTACCTCACATTCTACAACAACACCATTACCAGTTGAATAAACTGGTGTTCCGGTATCCGCAGTAAAATCTAAACCTGTATGCATTTTCTTAGTTTTATAAATGGGATCAATTCTGAAACCAAAACCTGATGCAATTCGAGTCAAATCTTCGTTTGAAACTGGCTGAATTGCTGGGATAGATGCCAACATCTCTTCTTTCTCTTTTGCTAAATTTATTACTTCGTCAAATGAGATCGACTGAGCATATAATTTGCGCTCTAATTCTTTAATGAGTTTTGTGTTTTCAATGACTTTTTCAGAAGTATTAAAGCCAATCAAATCTGCATATTCATCTGATCCACCGGTTCCCATCTGTCTTAATTCATCAGGAAAAGGTTCAGCATTAAAAACCACTCTATAAATTTCGTTATCTCGCTCAGAAATATCATCCAAAACGGCCATTGCTAGGATAACCTTGGAATTCATTTCGTCAATTTGCTCATTTAAAAAAGCATTCTCTATTTCAAGCTCTTTTTCATATGGAGATTCAAATAGACCAGCAAAAATTAATTGAAACACAAAACCCAAAACGATAGCGGGTGCTATAACCAGGGTCGCTTTTAGAATACGCTCTTTCCAGGTAATCTGTACTTTCTCATATGAAAGCGTCTCCGGATTATACTTAAACTTTTCTTTCTTCATGGTTTTTCACCCAGTTAAAAGCATAAAAACATGCTTTCTTGGGGGCAAATTTACGTATAAAAGATAAATTTGCAATTCGATTAACAATCGTTAACATAATATAAAGATGAAAATCAACGATATACGCAAGACGTTTTTAGATTATTTTGAATCCAAAGGCCATCAAATAGTGAGTTCTGCTCCAATGGTAGTAAAGAATGACCCCACATTGATGTTTACCAATGCAGGTATGAATCAATTCAAAGATTATTTTTTAGGGTATAATGAAGCCAAAACAAAACGTGTTGCAAATACTCAAAAATGCTTGCGTGTTTCAGGTAAACACAATGATCTTGAAGAAGTAGGTGTTGATACTTATCATCATACTATGTTCGAAATGCTAGGAAACTGGTCATTTGGAGATTATTTTAAAGAAGATGCCATTAAATGGGCTTGGGATTTGTTGATTGATGTTTACAAATTAGATAAAGAACGGCTTTATGTGACGGTTTTTGAAGGAGATGAAACAGATGGATTAAAGATGGATGAAGAGGCTTCAGCTATTTGGTCTACTCTGATTGATCCGAATCGAATAATTAAAGCCAATAAAAAAGATAATTTCTGGGAGATGGGAGAAACTGGACCTTGTGGTCCATGTTCTGAAATCCATGTCGACATTAGAAATGCGGATGAACGCGCTAAAATTGATGGGAGATCATTGGTCAATCAAGATCATCCTCAAGTTATTGAGATATGGAATTTGGTTTTCATGCAATACAACCGTAAAGCGGATGGGAGTTTAGAGCCTCTGCCGAATAAGCATGTTGACACAGGAATGGGGTTAGAACGTTTGGCTATGGTGATGCAGTCTAAACAATCAAATTACGATACAGATTTGTTTCAAATGTTGATTCAAAGTTTAGAAAGTGTTTCTGGTAAATCATACGGAAAATCTGAAGAAACAGATATTGCACTTCGTGTAATTGCCGATCACGTCAGAGCTATTGCATTTTCAATTGCTGATGGACAATTGCCTTCAAATACAGGAGCGGGTTATGTGATTAGAAGAATTTTGAGAAGGGCAATTAGATATGGATACCAAACGCTTGGATTGAAAGAACCATTTATGTTCCATTTAGCAAATGACTTGTCAAAGGCTATGGGAGAAGCTTTTCCGGAGCTAACTGCTCAGAAAGACTTGATTTTAAAAGTGATTCAAGAAGAGGAAGTCTCTTTTTTTAGGACTTTAGAAACAGGTCTTAAAAAAATTGAAGCCCTAATTGAAACTGCAAAATCAAACAATTCTGCCGAATTGAATGGTGCAGATGTTTTCGAGTTATTTGACACTTTCGGTTTTCCTTTTGACTTAACGGCTTTAATAGCTAGAGAGAATGGACTGACCATTGATGAAGATGCCTTTGCCATTGAATTGAATAAACAAAAAGATAGATCACGTGCTGCTTCAGCTATTGAATCTGATGATTGGGTAGTGATTAAAGAAGATGATGTTGAAGAATTTGTTGGGTATGACTTATTAGAAACAGACGTTTACATCACCAAGTACCGTAAGGTGAAGCAAAAAAATAAAGAGTTTTATCAATTAGCATTTAACATAACACCTTTTTATGCAGAAGGAGGAGGACAAGTAGGAGATAAGGGTTGGATAGAATCTGACCAAGAGAAGGTGGTTATCTTCAATACTAAAAAAGAGAATAACTTAATTGTTCATTTTGCGACAGATTTACCGAATCAGCTGACGGCTAAGTTCAGAGCTAAAGTAAACAAGGAGGCGAGAAGACTTTCAGAAGCGAATCACTCAGCAACACATTTATTGCATCATGCATTGCGTCAACATTTAGGAACGCATGTTGAGCAAAAAGGATCTTTGGTAAATGCTGATTATCTGAGATTTGACTTCTCACATTTTTCAAAAGTGACAGATGAGGAATTGGCGGCGATTGAAAAGCAAGTCAATGAGGATATCAAACGAAACATTGCCTTAAATGAAAAGCGTTCGGTTCCTATGGAAGTGGCACAAGAAATGGGAGCCATGGCTCTGTTTGGTGAAAAATATGGTGATGTTGTTAGAGTAATCCAGTTCGATAAGTCTGTGGAATTGTGCGGAGGAACTCATGTTCAATCAACGGGAGAAATTAGAAGTTTAAAAATTATCTCTGAAGGATCTGTAGCTGCTGGAATTAGAAGAGTAGAGGCGATCACTGCTGATGCTGCAGATGCTTATTTTAAAGAAAGAGCTGAGCAATTTAATGAGTTGTCCGAACTTTTGAAAAAACCTAAGAATTTAGTAGCTGCTGTTCAAGAACTTATGGATAAAAATGCTCAAATGACCAAGGAGATAGAAGGATTGAAGAGAGGTCAGGTTAAGCAAATCAAAGCAGATGTTATTGCTAAGGTTGAGGATAGGGCCGGGGTTAATTATGTCTCAGAAATAATGGATTTAGATGGTGGATCAATTAAAGATTTGTGCTTTCAATTGAAGTCAGAAGTCGATAATTTATTTGCTGTTATTGGTGGTAAGTCGGATGGTAAAGCTACGTTGAGCATTGTTATTTCAGATGAATTGGCTAAATCTAAAGATTGGCATGCAGGCAATATGGTACGTGAAGCCGCTAAGCACATCCAAGGTGGAGGAGGTGGACAACCTTTCTTTGCCACAGCTGGAGGTAAAGACGCATCAGGTTTAGCCAATGCAATTAAACATGTTGAAGCTAAAATATTCAATTAATTTATGGATAAAAGAACACAAACGATATTAGTAGCAATTGTTGCAATAGTTGCAACGGTTTTGGTGTTGAAATTCATTTTCGCTTTTTGGTGGACATTGCTCGTTGCCGCGACATTTTTCTTTCTAGGTTATTCGTATTTTAAGAAGAGAAATTCAAAGCGCGATTAGGTGGCTTTTAAAATAATTGATAAAAAACTTATTTCAGAAGGCTGGGCAGGACCTTTTCACTTCAGGTTTTTATTTCCTTTCATACTTTTCTCTGCATTGACTTACGTGTCTGTAATGCTTTTGTACTCACTTTTTTTGTACCTGTTATTCTATAATGAAGGATATGATTACTGGGTGTTTGTGCTGAATTTCACGTTATCACTTATTACCCTGGTGTTGATAGAAGTACCAATTTATAAGGCTTTTTACAGGTTGAATTATTTGCATTATTGTAAGTCCATGCTGATAGGACAGCTGTTCATTTTAGGAATGTATTTGTTTTTTCTATTCTGGTCATATTCAAGTTGGATGCCAGCACAATAGGATTCTTTTTCATTCCAATTATAGCTTGATTTTACTTTTAGCGTATATCTTTGCAGCATGAGAGTAGCGGTTATCGGAGGTGGAGCAGGTGGTTTTTTTTCAGCACTAGCTGTCAAAGAAAATTATCCAAATGCAGAGGTCGTCATTTTTGAAAAATCTAAAAAGGTACTTTCCAAAGTGAAAATATCTGGTGGAGGCCGTTGTAACGTGACCAATGCAGAAACTTCCATCAAATTACTTTCAGAAGCTTATCCTAGAGGAGGGAAAAAGTTAAAAAATGCCTTCACAGTTTTTAGCACGCAAGATTGTCAAGAGTGGTTCACTAAACGAGGTGTGCCCTTGGTCACCCAAAATGATCGTTGTGTATTTCCAGAATCGCAGAGTTCGCAAAGCATTATTGATTGTTTTTTGCAAGAATCCGTACGGCTGGGTGTATCTATTCAATTAAGTTCAGGAATTCGTGAAATACAATCAATGGGGGATGTTTTTGCCTTGCATTTTCACGATATTGAAAGGCAAGTTGACATTTTTGATAAAGTGATAATCGCGACAGGTGGCTCACCAAAACGCTCAGGTCTTGTTTGGTTAGAGAAATTAGGTCACAAAATTGAGGACCCTGTTCCGTCTTTATTTACCTTCAATATGCCCAATGAATCGGTAACGAAGTTGATGGGAATTGTAGTTGAAAATGCCAGAGTGAATATTCAATCTACCAAACTTAAATCAGAGGGACCATTATTATTGACGCATTGGGGAATGAGTGGTCCTGCCATTTTAAAGTTGTCCGCTTTTGGAGCAAGAATTTTGGAAGGATTAAATTATGAGTTCACCATTCAAGTGAATTGGGTAGATGAACTCAACAATGATATTGTCAAAAGTAAACTCGCCGAAATCGTTGAAGAACATCCTTTGAAAAAAGTGTCATCTATAAAACCTTACGGTTTGCCTGAACGATTATGGGATTATTTATTGGAGAAATGCGATATTCCTCAAGACAGAAAATGGCCTGAATTGGGTAAAAAAGGACTCAATAAATTGGTGAATGTATTGACCAATGACACCTACCTAGTGCAGGGCAAGACGACCTTTAAAGAGGAGTTTGTGACTTGCGGTGGTATTAGTTTAGACAGTATCGATTTCAATACCATGCAAAGCAAAGTTGTTCCAAACCTCTATTTTACAGGAGAAGTAATGGATATTGACGGCATAACTGGCGGCTACAATTTTCAAGCTGCATGGACTACTGCATTTATAGCTGGGAAACTGGGTTGAAAAGTAAAAAGCCCACATGAAATTAAAACTAAACGATTCATTTCATGCGAGCGCTTTTACTATCTGTATTTTGATTATTTCAGAATCTCAATTTTTCTTGTTTCAATGCTGTTTTCAGTCTTTATTTGGATTAAATAAATTCCTTTTTCTACTTCCATTTCAAGATAATTGTTGCCTTCAAAACCTTGTCCAGCCTGAACTAGCTTTCCGTTTAAATCTTGGATGCTAAATTCGAATGCCTCATTTGATTGAACAGTGAATGAACCATTTGATGGGTTAGGGTAGATGGTGAATGAGCCCAATTCATTTTCTGATATTGAGCTCGTGAAAGAGTCACAAGTAAGAATGTTTGCATCATAAAAGGATTGAATAAAGTCCCCTGTAACGATTAAGTTGTTTGTGTTCGCTAAATAATCAGGATCATCCATGTTTACAATGAATGCCATATCATAACAGCTTGAGCTACCAGCTACAATATCTTCTTTTTCCATTGACATAATAAATCTCCTATCACCAGGAGGGTTGGCAACACCAACTTCAGTCCATCCAGTACCCATTCCTGGATTGCCAGAATAACAATAATTCGTATATGGGCTAGATCCTGTTCCATTTCCACCATATGAAACTTGGCTTCCATCCTTCCATGTACCAGACAAATAACTGTAATAGTCAGCAGGTGTTACAGGGTCGCCTTGAAGTCCAGTTCCTATGTTCATGTATAAGAATGAGCTCATGTTTTTGTTGAGTATTTTTACTCCAAAAGCTGGAGGTTCATTCCCATAAGCAGATTGACCTGCTCCACCAGGATCTGCACTCACCCCGTTATATGCGTAAGCCAAATTTTTTATAGAGTCGCATCCAACATAGTCATTTGAACCGAGTCCTATGTCTGCGTCCATATAAACACCAAAATGCACATCATGATAATCTTCAGAACTTCTGTTAATCAATTTAGCATTTAGAAAAATAGTATTATTCAATTCGTCTGCGGTGACGTACTCATAAAACATACAGTGAATTTCGATACCGAGTGGGGCACCTCCCGACTGCGCATGCGGTCCAGCATCATCATTAAGAATGATATACGTAGTAATATCTCCCTGCATAACCGGATAGTCTCCTTGCGCTGGATCATAAATTTGATTATTATTAATATCAACATATGGAGCTAATTGCTCAGCCACGCCTTCGGATACATTTCCATTTCCAGGCCAGTTCAGAATTGATTGTGGGATTGTGTATCCTGGATTTGACCAACTCGATATATGAGTATCAACTTCGGATTTCGTTATTACCCAAATCGAATTCAAAAAGTTATTCTGATAATAGGAACTATTATAATCATCAGAAACAGGTCCGCTAAACATATCATTTTGAATACCGTATTGCTGTGCGGCAACGTGAAGTGTATTGTTTTGATCTAAGCCTGCAACCCAAAAACTCATGCTGTAAGCACAATATTTATTACTTCCTTTGGGAAATTCATAATCCGCACTATAATTAGCTTGATCGCTAAAAAATACACCATTGTCGGACAATCTTGCCTTCACATTATTCATTTCGAGATAGTAACTATTCTGAGCGAATGTGAGGTTTGATAAAAGAGCCAGTAATAGAGTTATTGATTTTTTCATTTTATTTCCGGTTTTGTTCTAAATACAACTTGAGAATCTTTTAAAAGTAATAATAGCAATTTAAAACTAAACGATTCATTTCATGCGAGCGCTTTTACTATCTGTATTTTGATTATTTCAGAATCTCAATTTTTCTTGTTTCAATGCTGTTTTCAGTCT
>JAUHXX010000089.1 GCA_030426825.1 Bacteroidia bacterium
TCAACTTCTGTTGATATTCAAGATCGCTTAAGACGTCATAATTCCAATCATAAAGGATTTACTGGTGGTAAAGCAGATTGGAAAATAGTTTGGACCGAGGAATTTAATACTAAAGAAAAAGCTTTGGCCCGAGAAAAGCAGATCAAAAAGTGGAAATCACGAAAGATGATAGAAAAGCTGGTTCAGTGCATCCCGACATAGTCGGGAGGGTCACTTGTTCGAGCCGAGGAACGAAGAGACGAATACATTACTGGAACGAAGTGGAAGGAACTAATCCAGTATTCGCATTAATCATGAATTTCCAGCAGTTGCTAATTTATTTTCAGCAGTTATCATTTTAGTCTTTTCACTTGATTCCTAAACTCCAATATTTGCAATAATAAATTGATTCTAGGAAAAAAGTCAACCAACTATTACAAAGCAAAATAGTATCTAAATGTAATAATCTTTAATATGAAATTATTAGTACTAATCTTATTTACAATATCATTTCAATTGATTGCCAATGCTCAATGGAGTCAAATTGGGCTCGATATTGAAGGCGAAGCTGCCAATGACAATTTTGGAGTAGCAACCGCGATAAATTCTGATGGAACCATTGTCGCAATAGGAGCTGGAGGAAATGACGGAAATGGCTCCTCTGCTGGACATGTTCGCGTGTTTGAAGATGTCGGGGGAAACTGGCAGCAAATTGGAAACGACATAGAGGGTGAGCAGGCGGGCGACTTATTTGGAAGAGCTTTAAGTCTTAGTGCTGATGGTTTAACTCTTGCAGCTAGTTCAACATTAGCCACTGGAATTGCCGGTCCCTACACTGGACAGGTAAGAGTTTTTAATTTTATAGGGGGTAATTGGATGCAATTGGGAAGTACTATTGAAGGTATAAATAGTAATGATTTCTATGGAGCTGATGTTCAGCTAAGTGATGACGGAACAATTTTAGCCATTTCTTCATCTTCTTACAGCAATTCAGGTGTTAATGCTGGCTTAGTTCAGGTGTTTAAATTAGTTAGTGGGAATTGGGTGCAAATTGGTTCAGATATTGAAGGGGAATCAGCACTAGACTATATGGGGGTTTCTATTGATTTAAGTGCTGATGGTAATGTAATTGCAATCGGATCTCATGGCAATGATGCTGGGGGCACCAACGCTGGCTCTGTCAGAGTGTTTGAAAACTTAATGGGTGTATGGACCCAAGTTGGTGGCTCAATTTTAGGAAGCACGGCCGGTGATGGATCGGGGTCCGCTTTAAGCCTTAATGACACAGGTACAATCCTAGCAATAGGAGCTGACAATAATGATGTAGCTGGTTATAACGCTGGACAAGTAAGAATATTTGAATTTAATGGAGCCAATTGGATTCAATCAGGAACTGATCTTTTGGGTGAGGCCTCAGAAAATTATTTTGGAAATCCTGTGAGTTTAAACGGAAGTGGGAATAGAATCGCAGTAGGCGCAACATATAATTCTACGAATGGTACAGAGGCAGGACAAATCAAAGTCTTTGAAAACATTAATAGTTCATGGATTCAAATTGGTCAATCAATTTATGGAGAGGCAGCACAAGATTACTTTGGTGAAGCAATTGATTTCAATGAAGACGGTTCCAAATTGGTTGGTGGCTCAGGAAACAATAATGGTAATGGTATTGAATCAGGTCATGCTCGAGTATATGAATTCTGTTCAAATATTGATCTTTCAACTTCACTAAACGGAATAACCATAGCGGTTAACCAAACTGGAGCATCATATCAATGGTTAGATTGCGACAATTCTTATGCGTCAATTGTGAATGAAACGGACTCAAGTTTTACAGCTTCTTTAAACGGCAATTACGCCTGTGAAATAACATTAGGTTGTTCTGTTGATACGACAAGCTGTATTACTATTTCTGAAGTAGGATTAAACGTTCAAGATTTAATCTCGTTGGATATTTATCCTAACCCAAGTAACGGTACTTTTAAAATTGAGTTTCCCTTTAAATACGGACTTAATTTGACAATTTTTAACGGACAAGGACAGATCATCTATAAAACTGGAGAATATATTTGCGGTGATTTAATTGATCTGTCAAAATTCGATTCCGGACTAT
Source organism: Bacteroidia bacterium (assembly GCA_030426825.1). Lineage (GTDB taxonomy): Bacteria > Bacteroidota > Bacteroidia > Flavobacteriales_D > Crocinitomicaceae > Paracrocinitomix. The sequence continues at coordinate 2,093 of JAUHXX010000089.1, forward strand.
ATTTAGCGGAAGTTATACATAAAGGCAATATATATCATTCAAGAATAATTCTAAATGAATAAAATTTTAGTAGTTTTTATCTTTTCAATCGTTTGTAACGCGCAAGTGTTTAGTCAAACTTCAAGAGTGATCAACAGTCAGGTTACTGCTTTCAAAATTCAAGATAAAGCCAATTCCATAGAATTTGTGGTGCTTGACACCTTGTTAAATGAAAAAAAACCAATATTTCTATGGTGCCAGGGTTCACTTCCAATACCGCTGTTTATCGATTTCGGAACAGAAGGTTATTATTTTTCAGGGGGAGGCGTTTCTAATTTTAATCATAGTGAGATATCCGAAAAATATCATTTGGTGATCGTATCAATGCCAGCAACTCCGTTAGTGGCGAATCAACAAGAGTTAAATGCCAATTTTCAGTATATTGATACAACAAAATCTGACCTAAGTTTTTCTGATGAGTTCGTTAAGTCTGATTATTTGGATAACTATGTTTCTCGTGCTAGTTCGGTTCTTAAATTCCTACAAAAACAAAAATGGGTTGATCAATCTGAATTAATTGTTGCAGGGCATTCACAAGGTTGTAGAGTCGCGGCTAAGCTTGGAGCGACAAATAAGAAGATAACTACAATTGGACTTTTTTCGCCAAATCCATTTGGCAGAATTGATCAACTTATTCGACAAGCGAGAGTTGATGCTGAACATGGTAAGATATCATGGAGGACAGCGGATTCCCTGATGAATGAATACTATAAAATGTATAAAACCTCGGCCGATCAAAATGCCACGACAAATAATTTTTCATTAAGAAGTTGGAATTCCTTCTCAGAAACTTTTTATGATGACTGGTTAGATTTAAAGGCAAGACTTTATTTAGCTTATGGTACAGAAGATATAAGTTCGGCACTGTGTGATATAGTTCCAATTTTCTTTATTGAAGATCAGAACGAAAATCTCCACCTAAAACGGTATATCGGATTAGAACATAACTTTTTCCCTATAAATAATCAGGGTCAGATAAATTATGATAACCCTCATTGGCCAATAGTAATGGATGAATTTATTGAATGGCTTGAAGAATAGTAACAAAGTGGGTAAAACTCGGTTGCCGAGTTTTAAAGCCCCCTTTTATAGGGGGCTTTTTTTATTTTTTCATTCATATTTATCCAACAAGGTAGTTTCAGAGAAAGTAAAATATAAAGATCAAGATTTAAATTGATCCATTTTAAACACAGAAGAGTGATGTGCATTTAGCCTGTAAATAGCTTATTCAGAATAAGAATGAAATAATACTTTTATTATTCTGGAGATACCGTAAACTTTTTTAAAGCTTCAAGTAAAACAGATTTTTTGCGTGTGGATACAGGGACAATATCCTGGTTAGACATTATTACATGTCCACCATCTTTTGGTGAATACCTTTCTAAATGTCGAACATTTATCAAATGTGAAAAATGTATTCGAAGAAATCCAAGTTTCCCTAAAATTAACTCATAGTCTTTAAGTGTTTTTGAAATTAACTGTGATTTCTTTGAGTCTTTGAAAAAGAACTTAGTATAGTTTCCTTCTGCTTGAATTCTAATAATATCTTCGACTCGTTTTAAATAAATACCCTCTGTTGTAGAAAGAGAAATTCTAGACTCTCCAATAATTGAAGTCGATAATAAGCTCAATTTTTCGGCCTCTACTTTTTCATTTCGAATATGATTTCTTTTATGAATTCGATCAATAGTTTGTTGCAAGTCAGCTAGATCTATTGGCTTAAGTAAATAATCAAATGCTCCTTTTTTAAATGCCGAAATGGCATATTGATCATAAGCCGTAGTAAAAACAATTTCAAATTTCCCTAAAGAGTCAATGTTTTCTAAAATCTCAAATCCTAAGCCATCATTTAAGCGAATATCTAGAAATAAAATATCTGGTATTGTCTTCTCTAAAAGGGTAATTCCAGATTTAACAGAATCTGCTACTCCTATTAATTCAATTTTGGGTAATATATTTTCTAGCTCCATCTTTAAAGATGTTATGGCTTGTTTTTCATCATCAATAATTATCGCTTTCATTTGCTTGTTTTAAGTGGAAGTCGAATTCTAATTTGAGTTTTATACTCTGATTCTGTCTTATCCAAAATTTGCAGTTCACATTTAAAATTTAATTGCCGAGACAATAAATCTAGGCGGTCTTTGATGCTTGAAATTCCCATTGAATTATGTAGTGTTTTCACTGAGTTTGCAAAACCTACGCCATTGTCAAAAACGGAACAAATCAGGTCATTTTTTTCTGTTTTAAAAGTAACTAATATATCCCCTGATTTGTTGGGTGAAACGCCATGGATAACAGCATTTTCAACTATTGGCTGTAAAAGCATAGGAGGAATTTCTATAGTTTCTGATGTTGGCACCAAATTTTCTATTTTAAAGTTGAAAAAATTGTCATGCCTTTTTCTCATCAATTCTAAGTAAATCGTCAAAATTTCAATCTCTTTTTCCAATGGAATAAATTGGGTATTACACTCCAAAATGTTTCTGAGAAGTTTAGAAAATTTTACTAAAAATTGATTTCCTTCATTATTTTTTCCTTCTGCGTAAAACCCTTTTATCGCATTTAAAGAATTAAATAGAAAGTGGGGATTCATTTGAAGTACACCTGCCTTTTGCTCTGCCTCTAAATACGCCTTTTCGAACTCGAGCCTCTCCAGTTCTGCTGCAATAATTTGTTTTTCTAGGGCATATTTCTCTTTAAAATTATTCGTTTTTCTTCGCCAGATGAAAATTAAAATTAAAATTACCACTCCTACGGTTGATCCTATAAACCAAGACGTTCTCCAAAAAGCTGGATTGATTACGATTGCAATGTTAGCTACTTCACTTTCTATCCCATCTCCGTTAACTGCTTTAACTTGAAAATTAAAATTACCCGGATCAAGTGATTCATATGTTACGATTCTATTTTTTGTTATTTTCCAGTTGGATTGATAACCCTCTAACCGATACAAGTAATTTAAATTTCCTAATTCCCTCATTCCAAGACCTTGAAATTTAAATGCCAAAGAGTTTTCGTCATACTTTAATTTTGTTAGGTCTTGATCAGGACGATTTATTCCATTTATGGAAACACCACTTAATGAAATGGTTGGTGGTACTTTTTTCTCGTTTATTCCAGATACTGGACAAATAATTAATCCTATATCTGTTGCCAAATAAATTAGGTCATTTGCCACTTCAATGTCAGTGTACTTCATGTCCGCCAATCCAATTTTTTTACTAAAGTTTTCAACTTTAGGTCTTCCCTTTTCCATGGATATTTTGTCAAGACCATTTGAAGTTCCAATCCACAAGTGCCCATTCAAATCAAGCTCAAGTGATTGACAGTTATTACTGGATAATCCATGTTTTACGTTTAAACTAAAAAGCACATTTTTATCTTCAACTACTAAGACTCCATGGTTAAAAGTTCCTACATATAGATAATTTCTTAAGCTATCATAAACAAGGTCGTAAATTGCTGTAGACAGGAATTCATTGGATTTTGAAAGATCTTTTATAACACCGTTTTCATCTATAAAAAGACTGTTTCTGGTTCCGATATAGACATCTGATTTTTTCCCTTTGCACAGAACATTTATGGAATTAGTTAGCACATTGTATTTTAACAACTCTTCTTCAATTAATTTTGACTCATGACCATGTTTAATTAAGTACTCTATTGATTGTTTGTCCAGTTTGAATAACTTATTACTTCCAATATAGATCCATTCATCTGTTACCAGGATATCATTGGATAAGTACTCTATGAAATTTATGTTTTCAGGCTTAATTATTCCAAAAAATTCTTTGCTAGAAATAAATATTCCTTCGTCAAAAGAGTTTATTGAAGTTATCTGTTGATTTCCATCTGGTGTTTTAAAAAAAGTAATGGAATCAGAGTTCATAGAGCAAAATTTTCCATTTACAAGACCCAACCAAATTGAATTCGTCCTTGAATCGAAATTCACTGAGGTAACTTGTTGATTATTAATTTCTTTTGACAGCAACTTAATCTCAGAAGATGGGCTAAAAAAAACACCGTGTCCAATGGTTGTTACCCAATAGTTTCCCTCTCTATCAAAAAATGTTGATGATACAATACGTCCCTGGAAATTAGAATCAAAGCTTGAATTTCCCTCTTTTTCAATCTTCACCCCGTCTCTCGTTCCGATAATAAGTTTATTCTCTTCATTGCTAGAGAGCCAAATTATCTCAGCGTTGTCAGGTGTGTTCCAAAATAATCTGACCGAATCAGTAAACTTGTAAACACTTTTTTGATATCCTATAAATAATGCATTATCAATAAAAGTCGTACGTACATATGATTCGGAAAAATTAAGCGCCGAAATTAGTTCGATTTTGTCTCCATTAAATTTCATTATTCCTTCACTTGCAGAAAAAAAACAGATCTCATTTTCACTATTTTGCCACAGACTAAAAATCTGGTTTTTCATCTCGTAAAAATGTAGATCATCACTCGTGCCTAGTTTATAAATGCCGTTTGATATGCTAGCAATATAAATATCACCAGTTGTCCTATCTTCTAAAAATGAAGACCAATGTTTGTCAGATTTAAACTTTGAAAGTAAACTATCATTTTTACTATTATGAAATGCTCCATGGAGATAATAAGTGAGTTCACCGTTCAAAGACAAAAACCAAATTCGATCTTTTCTGTCTTGATGAATACTGAAAATTTCATTTCCAAGCATTCCGTTAAGAGCATTAAAATTTTCAAACTCATAACCATTAAATCTGCTCACCCCCATATCAGTACCAAACCACATATACCCCTCTCTATCTTGAAAAGAGAAATACACGTTATTTGATGCTAAACCATTTATACTGCCTAAGTTTTGACTGTATGGATTTTGACCATTTAAATGGTTGAGTGATATGACAGCAATAATAAGAAAAAATGATTTCAAAATTCTAGGTATATCTTCAAATATAACACTTGGTAAGAACACTATTGTCACACAGTTAACCAGAATTAATACAATTCATCACACTTGCTCAGAATTCTTAGCACCTAATAGACAAACAATAGCATCTGTCCTTTTTTACTTTTTCGAGCAGATGCAAAGCTAGATATTTGTTGAAAAAAGAATTATGAAAATAACCGTAATGCTGTTGAGTTTGTTAACTAGTTTATCCGTTATGTCTCAGATAAAGGCAGGATTAAAAGGCATAAATAAAAATACAAAACCAAAAACAGAGACAACAACAAAGGAGAGTCCCGCACAATCCGACATTCGTATGGCGGATATGTACATTAAAGAGCTCAACTCCATGCTTTCTGAGGGAGACTTTAAGGTTTACGGAAAATTGGAAACAAAAATTCCCTCCAAAATGAAAGACTTAAAACAAAGAATAGAAACCATTGAGGAGGTTGATCCTAAATATCAAACAGAAGATTATCACGCAGAATATGCCAAATTTGAAAGAGCCTACAATGATGGTATTGCAGCTCACAATGAAAAAATCGCAAGTGACAAATTGGCAAAAGACTCCATTGCAAATGTAAATTCTCCTGAAAACAAGCTGTTAAAGGATATCGATACTTGGGCGCATTTTATTGCTTTCGCTAAATCTCCTATTACATCAGAATCTGCTGTTAAAAAAGAAGAAAATTTTATTTCTGGCGATATGATATATGCGAGGGCCTATTTTAAAAAAGACATATCCGTAATTTTTGGACGTGACAAATATTTAACATCTTATGAAGTAAACGGAAAAGAAATCTATAGGGATGATATGGGGTTCAAGACGGAAAGTGGGTCAAACTATATTGATATTGATATTGTCGTTCCCGATAAACGTAGAGTGAATCGTCTTAAGGCTTTTAATAATTTGCCAATCGGTAAACATGAAATAACTGTCAAATTCGGTAATGACCTTGATTTAAGCACTAAAATAATTGGAACTTTTATTCTTGAAGTTACTGAAAAAGGAAAGGCTGAATGGTCCAAAATGATAGATGATTATGAAATGAGAAGAATTTCTGAAAATGAACCACCCGTTGAAGGCTTTAAAAACAGCTCGATATGTTCTGATGCCATGAGATTTTATAAGGAAAAAAACTATAATGGGGAACCTTTCAAAGCTTATATAGATTCGGATGAATGGATGATTAAAAGAAATTCAATTGGAATCATTCTCTATAGATCTGTAGATGTTGTTGTTTGGATTAAAGTAAACAATGAAGTCTGCGAATATTCAATATTAGGTGTCAAACAAGATTACAATGGCAGTTCCTATGAGAAATCCTATTTCAATGGAATCGGAATGACTAAAAAAGTTCTTTGTTCTAAAATCAGATAAATAATTGTATGAAAAATACTGTTTTTTTCCTCATTACTTTTCTATTTGCTAATATCCAATTTGCCCAAATTTATGATTGGGTGCATTTAACTGGTGATGTTTCTTCAGATTACGCTAACGCAGTAACTAATAATTGATTAAATCGTTTTAAAAAATGAAAAAGCTAGTATTTACTTTCTATTCAATCATTGTTCTAGTCCACTCTTTCGGTCAAATTAGTTCATCCGGACTAATCGCTGCTTATCCCTTCTCAGGTACACCTGCGGATAGTTTGGGCGGCACTAATGCTGTAATTGTTGGAGCAAATTTGACCTTAGACCACTTAAATAGCCCCAACGGAGCTTATGAATTTCACGGGCAAGATGATAAAATTGCCTCTATTTCAGATCAAATCATTGATCAAACATTGGATTTCACAATTCATATGTGGGTGAAAGTTGATTCATTATACACTCCCTTAGAAACGAATTATATATTAACAAGTCGTCATGATAATCTAGGTGTTGAACAAGGCGGATGTGAATTTTCCTATGGGGATGATGGTGTCTGTAGATTCATATTGCGGCAAACTTCAGGAGGTTCGGCCATTGCTATAACAAGTCACCCATTTCCGAACACTGACGAGTGGTTTAGTGTTACTGGTGTTAGAACAACTGATTCCATTTTTTTATACCTCAATGGCATTCAAGTAGATGCTGAGGTAATATCAAATCCATTATCACATACTTCTGGAGGATTTTGGAGTATTGGAGCAATGTTCAACAGTGGCTCTTCAATTGTGCGTGAAATGGACGGTTCTGTTAACGATTTACTATTCTATAATCAAGTTTTATCTGATTGTGAAATTTATCATTTGTTTGAATTAAATCCAATTCAGGCAGAAATTCACTCTATTTCTAATTACAATGGATGGGAAATTAGCTGTTTTGGAGCAAGTGATGGCCAAATAGCCGGCGGAGCTTCCAATGCGCTTCAGCCACTTTCATATCTCTGGAATCCTACTTCAAATCTGGACACTTTAACGGGCCTTGCAAGTGGTACTTATCAAGTTACGGTCACTGATTCTGTAGGATGCACAGGCTCAACTCAACTCACCCTGAATGAGCCTTCCGAGTTAACTGCCAACTTTGTAACTATAGACATACTTTGCAATGGCGATTCTTCAGGTTCAGTATCCACCACAATACTAGGAGGAGTTCCAGGATATTCGGAGATTTGGTCAGCGAACAACCCTTCAGCACTTGCTGCTGGCCAACATTATGTATCTATCCTTGATACAAACGGCTGTGTTTTTGAAGATTCAATCCAAATAACAGAACCAACACCAATACTCATTACAGGATCAGCATCAGACGAAATACTTGGAAATGATGGGGGTATTGATGCAACCATTTCTGGAGGGGTTCCAAGCTATTCATATGACTGGAATAATGACGGAACTGGAGACTTTGATGACACTGAAGATTTAGCTAATCTATCAGGAGGATCTTACACATTAGTTATTAAGGACGACAATGATTGTTTAGATTCTGCCACTTTTATTATTGAAAGTCAGCTCGATTTAGATGCTAAACAAACAGAATTTAGTGTTTATCCAAATCCTGCATCTGAATCAATAACTCTAGTTAGTGATAATTTGATTGGCGGTGAAATCCGGATTATCTCTTTAGACGGAAAATTAGTATACCACGATTCAAATATTAATACTAAAGCCATTTTTGATATACGAAATTTAGAGGAAGGGATATACACCGTGGTATTTTCATCAGAAAGTAAACAAGCTATAAAGCAATTCATTAAATTATAATGGATATTTCATTTTTTAAACTACTTCATTTAACCCTGAATCATTAAAAGGAGAAATTGCTTAGATGAGAAAAATTGCTAGAACCAGATAGTTTTTTCCCTTATTTTGTTATTAAATCTGAAAGTAGTTTAATATTGAAAATTAACCGGTTCGAATTGAATCCAGTAAGGCCAAAAATAGAATCCCAATGCAATTGTATCATCTATCTTGTCTTAGGAAAGGAATATCAACATCTTTGTTTATTCTATCAACACAAATGCGGCCCAGAAGTACGGATCATACTTTTTTCTCATACTATTTTGTGTGATGTTGAATGCTTTTGAAACTTCTTTAAATTGTAGGAGGTTAGTATAAAACGTTGACATAAATTCAGCTGTTTCCTTGTCAGGTACTTGCCATAAACTCATAATTATAAAATGTGCTCCAGCCATTTTAAATGATCTTTGAAGACCATAAACTCCTTCAGATCCCTTTATGTCTCCTAAACCTGTTTCGCAGGCTGATAAAACTACTAACTCTGTTTTTCTTAAGTCAAGAGTTGAGACTTCAGCTGCCGTTAATACACCGTCTTCTCCGTCAAGTGTTGGATTATTCCAAACGTCATTGGCCATTGCAAATGCCAGGCCTGAGCGCATCAATGGATTCCTTGAGTTCACAAATGCAGTCATGCCTAAACTCTTAGTATTCCCTCTAAACTTCAGCTCCTTGGTTGTGTCTTCTTCTTCAGAAAAAGCCTCGCTTATTTCATCAGGATCAGCATAAAAATATCCATGTGTAGCAATATGCAAAATGTTTGATTGTGGAGCAATGTTTTTGAATTGGGCTTCAGATGCCAAGGAATCTCTGAAGAAATTATAAGTGATATCTTCTTTTTTAAGAATTTTCTCAATTTTTTGAATTTCCATCAGAGAGCCTTCTAAATAACTCCAAATTTTTGTATTGGTAGCATGAGAATTATAATTGATGCCCCCAAATAAGGAGATATTAGATTGAAAAGCGATATTCTTTGGAGAAGCAATTTTACTCGTTGAAGATTTAGTTTCAATGTTATATAAATCAGCTAAATACACATCTTGTTCTTTTGCTAACGCCGAAAATGCAATTTTATGGAGTAATCCGTCCGGGGAAAGATAAACTTTTGAAACACCTTTGAGTTCATTTTCGAGCGGCTTCCAAATTAGTTCATATAAGTGAGTTTTAGTTTTTTTCTGTGAGCCGTAAAGTTCGTTTATATAGGAGTAATTATTGCTTGGTATAGTTCCAATAATTTTTTGTAATTCCTTTTCTTCAAAAAGGCGAATCATTTTAGGATGTGAGCAATCATGGTCAATTATTAATGCCGCATACAAATTACTTTTCTCTTCTTCATGGATAAAATCTCCGGTATGGTTAAATTTTACAAATTCAATCGCTGCCTCTCCCTTGTGAAGACTTTTTTGCACCTCTTTCCAGGATAATTCATGAGCTCTTTTAATGTCCTTGAATTCTTGTGATTCTTGAACCAAGATTTTTTCAAGATTGTTAGCTTCATTCTCTAAAGATTTCGTGTCTTTTCCTTGAGCATATAATTTGGCTATTCTTCTTTTAAGAGAAATCCAGTCATAATATTGTCCGATTAATTCTGTATTACCTGAATTTAATATGCGCAACCTCATGGCCGTTGATGACTTCAAAAGTAAGCCTTTCA
>JAUHXX010000090.1 GCA_030426825.1 Bacteroidia bacterium
ATAACTACGATTGTTACTTCATTTGACTGTACAGGGCTTCCGCTTATCATACTTTCACAAATCACATAATAAGTACCCGCTGAAGCAAAATTCGGAACATAAGTTAAAGCCGTTTCTGGGCTAGCAAATGACATATATCCAGAACCAGATGTTGTTGAATACTTCCATTCTCTGCTTGTTCCAGAAGGAGTTTCTGTTGCCGTTAATGTTGTTCCGTTTGCCCCAGGAGCAATAGTCTGCTGTGATGCAGGAAACACAGAAACACTTGATGAAGATAAATCTGCATCAATTTTTAAATTATTCAATTGCGCATTTGAAGGCGAACCAAATGTTCCAGCCATTTTAATTTTAATCCAAAAAGTAGATGCTCCTGGATTCCAAGTAGGAATTACCAAAGTTGACTGCGCAAACCCCGCTGGCCAGTTTTGAGTTCCGATTTGAGTATATGTCATATCATCTGTAGAATACTCAACATAAACATCCGCATTTTGCGTAGTTGCTGCTAAATAAATATCAATATCAGATGATGCAATTGTAAATTGTCTTTTAATTTCTAAGGTGTACGCATTACTTGAGGTACCGCTAAAGCTGTATACATTAGCACCGTTTACACTCGAACTTGAGATATTGGTTGTTACAGGAGTTGACCAACCTGTCCAGGCATCAGTATAAGTTTGACCTGTGGTATAAACAGTAGTCTGGCTAAATCCTAAAGATAAAACCGAAATAAATAAGATTGTAAAAAGTGTTTTCATGTGTTATTTTTTGAACTTCCCGTGAAGATACAAAGAGATTTTGACTAATTGAATAGTTCATGAAATAAATAAACTTTCAATAATTTTTGAAAGTTCTAAAATTTATTATACATTTGGAATATGAAACTGCAAGACGCGAAAATGGAATTTGTACAAACCTGGGGCTCAATTGGGAGTTCATGGGGGATTCCGCGTTCTATGGCACAAATTCATGCCTTGCTTTTGGCCAGCAACGAAGCATTGAGTACTGAAGATGTGATGGAAACCATTAAAATTTCAAGAGGTAATGTCAACATCAATATGCGTGAATTGATCAATTGGAATTTGGTGGCTAAGCAAAATAAGCTCGGCGAGCGAAAAGAGTTTTTTACGGCCAACACGGATATTATGGCCATGGCACAAAACATTGTGCAAGAGCGCAAGAAACGAGAGTTACAGCCGGTTTTGGATCTATTAGAAAAATTAAAAACAGATAAAATACAAGGAAAAAAAGAAGAAGTTGAGCACTTTAATAAACTTATGGTTGAACTAGAAGACTTTATCAAACAACTCGACCAATTGTCAGAGATATGGCTAAAGTTAAAAGACAATTTCTTTTTCAAAAAGATGATCAAAACTATGAGTTGACCTGCCGAGGAAGATTAATATTTTTTTATTATAAACTTTCAATTATTTCTAAAACTTTAAACAGAATCGAATAAATTAAAAATGAACTACAACATCCTCACATACGGTCTCTTTTTCCTCCTTGTAGGATACATAACCATTCAGGTGGGATGGACATTTTATAAAAACGGCGAACATTTCATTTACAACTTGATTCCGGATGACCCACATTTAGTTCAAGCAATTAACAAACTACTTTTAGTAGGCTATTATTTACTAAATCTGGGTTATGCCACACTGGTGGTTTCAACTTGGGAAACGGTTCATGATTTACAAGAACTGTTTGCCAGTTTATCTACCAAAGCCGGTCTCATAATACTAGGACTTGGTGCCATGCACTTTTTTAATTTACTCATTTTAACACTTTATAAATCGCATAGGACAATTCGTTCTAGGCACTAAAAACAACAGTTATGGAAAATCAAATGATTATCACGGCTTATTTAATTTATCTACCCATTTCAATTTTGCTGACACTTTATGTAGCCAGAATTCTATTTAAAAATGGCAAAGTTTTTATGTTGGATATTTTCAGAGGACGCAAAGAAATTGCCTTTGCAACCAACAAGCTTTTTGAAGTTGGGTTCTACCTTCTGAATATTGGCTTTGCATTATTGATTCTAAAAATTAGCGGATACTTAATGGATACCCAAGAAGTCATTGAAGTATTGAGTTTGAAATTGGGTGGCTTCTCAATTTATCTCGGATTCATGCTAATGTTAAACTTATACTTCTTTTTCAGAGGCAAAAGAAAAGCAAAGGAGGCAATCCAGAATGAAAAATTCATGACCTTCAAAGGTGCCAACCCACCACAACAAATGTAGTTTTAATTTTTACCACTATGATGACCAATATAGACTATTCAACAATCGATAAAAGTAAAGTTTTACTAAGCAATTTTATTGTGCCTTTGGCCGCTCCAATATTTGTTTTTTGTCTGCCAATTTTAGACGGCAGTTTTGGTAGCGAACCAATAGGCAACATTGTCGGGTTCTTCTTTCTGGCATTGATTTTCGGTGCTCTTTTTTGGGTGCCAACGATCATCTTTACGCTTATCGTTGAGCTCTTCAGCATTAACGAAAGAACCACAGATCATCATCTAATACTTATCCTCGCAGGTGAAGCTTTGGCCGCTTTTATAATCATTATTCTAATTTTTGGAGGTGCCAAAATGGATAGTGACCTCACCATTGCCTTGTTTTTCAGTATCACCATCCCTCAATTGTTGAGATGGTGGTATTTGAAATATAAAGGAAGAATGTACAGAAAAGCACCAAGCACTCAAGAATTTGATCACTTAAACTAAATATCATGTCAACAATCGTATTAGAAACAACTATTGACGCTCCTATCCACAGAGTTTTTGACCTTGCAAGAAGTATTGACTTGCATGAATATACTGCTAGTCACACCAACGAAAAAGCCATAGCTGGCCGAACAAAAGGGCTGATTAACCAATATGAAATGGTCACTTGGCAGGCTAAACATTTAGGGATTAAACAACGTTTAACTTCGGTAATTTCAAAAATGGAAGGACCCTACTTTTTTGAAGACGTGATGGTGAAAGGACCGTTTAAAAAGATTCAACACAAACATTTTTTCTGGATCAAAAACGGCAAAACCATCATGAAAGATGTATTCGAATTCAGTGCTCCTTTCGGTTGCATTGGAGCCTTGATTGATCGGCTATATCTGAAAAAATATCTTGAACAATTTCTTTTAAATCGCAATATCCAAATCAAAGATTTTGCAGAACACGACAACAAATGGATGCAGGTACTCAACATATATTAATTGCTGGAGGTAATGGCTTTTTAGGCTTATCTCTCGCCCGCTATTTTGGCGCAAAGGGATGCGAAATCAAAATCTTGAGTCGTTCTAAAAAGGATGATCAACCTGGAATCGCTTTCATTCAATGGGATGGCGAACATTTAGGAGAATGGACGGCTGCAGTCGAATGGGCTGATATCCTCATCAATATGAGTGGAAAAAGTGTTGACTGTCGCTATAATGAACAGAACAAAAAACTGATTTACGACTCTCGAATTAACAGTACGCGAATTTTGTGTGAAGCGATATCAATGGCAGAGAACCCTCCAAAATTATGGATAAATTCAAGCAGTGCATCCACCTATATTCATTCTGAATCTCAGCAGATGACCGAAGATGAAGGCATTATTGGAGATGACTTTTCAATGAATATTTGCAAATCATGGGAAGCTGAGTTTTTTAAGTGCAACCTCAATCAAACACGCCGCGTAGCTACAAGAACTTCAATTGTTTTAGGTAATGATGGAGGCGCTTATCCCATCATGAAACGATTAGTAAAATTCGGATTGGGAGGTAAACAAGGCAACGGACGACAATTTATCAGTTGGATTCACATCCATGATTTTTGCAGAGCCATTGAATTCATCATTGATCATCCAGAATTGGTGGGACCTGTAAACGTGACTTCACCACAACCCGTTCAGAACAAAGATTTTATGAAAACCATGCAAAAACGCTACCGCAAATCAATTGCCATCCCTCAACCTAAATGGATTCTCGAGTTAGGGGCAGCAATGATCGGAACTGAAACAGAAATGGTGTTAAAAAGTCGAAACGTTATTCCAGAAAGGTTATTGGAAAGTGGATTTGAATTTGACTATAAGGAACTTTCTGCTGCTTTGAAGCACTTAGATTAAACCTTGAGATCAGGCATCTTGCTTCTAAAATGTTCTCGATACGATACTGATCTCGGCTGAGCCGAGACCGTATCACTCGAACAAACTTAGGATCATTCTATAATTGAATTCCGATTACGCAAACATCATCAATCTGTTCCATGCCACCCTTCCATGACTCAAAAGCATGATCAATGGCCGAAGCCTGATCTTTAGGACTGCGATCCGAATTTTTTACCAAGAGCTCTTTAAATCGCTTGTACATGAATTTTTTCTTCTTGTCACCCCCAAATTGATCAGGGAATCCGTCCGTAAAGAGATAAATGCAGTCGTCTTTTTGAATTTCTATAGTGTGATTTGTGAATGCGGCCTCTTTGTAAAACCTGGCCACTGGTTGTTTGTCTGCTTTCACCTCAATCAATTCTCCCTTTCTAATAAGATACAATGAATTGTTTGCACCTGCATATTCCATCTGCCCGGAGGTCTTATCCACTTTACACAACGCGATATCCATCCCATCATACAAAACATGATTCCCCTCTTCAAAGGTTTCTATCACAATTTCGCGACATTTTCCTAAAATTTCAGATGGTTTTCTAAGCCCGAACTCCTTTACTGACCTGTTTAAAGCGGCTGAACAAGCAACACTTACCATTGCTCCTGGCACACCATGACCAGTACAATCTGCAACTGCTATAAAAACATGTTCAGGCGTATCTATCATCCAATAAAAATCACCGGCAACGATATCTTTCGGCTTATAGTAAATGAACGAATTAGGAAAGGCTGAAGCAATTTTTTTGTCATCAGGCATGATGGCGCTTTGAATTCGCTTAGCATAAGTAATACTTGCCGTTATTTCAATGTTTTTAACGTCCGATTCATTTTTTGCCGCTCGTAATGCCGTTTTATACGCGTTGTTCTTTTTGACATAAATGTAGACCACATACCCTGCTAAAATCAGTAAAACACAAGAAAAAATACAAAACAAGATAATATGCATTTTTGTGGATGATCGTTGCTCTTCAGCATAGGCAATTTTATCATCACGATCTTTCTTGTCAGCTAATTCTAAAGAAGCCACCAAAGTGGTGATCTCATCCATAATTAACTTGTCCTCTTGAATCAATTCGAGTTCTTTCATCTTTAACTCAACTTCAAACTCCGTTTCTTTCTTTCTTAACTCTTCTAATTCCTTATCAATTTTTGTGAAGGATTCATCCATTACACTCTCTACATCTTCTAATCCCAGTGTATCTGCTGATGCCAGTTCAGCCTCCTCTTTTTCTTTTTTCTTTTTTCTATTACCAAACAGGCGTTTAAAGAATTTCTCCTTATCCTCAGTCTCATTAACAGCTGTTGTTTCGGTTGGATTAGCCGTGTTTTCAGCCGTAGAACCGTCATTGACACTTCCCACTTTTTCTAAAACTTTATTAAGAATAAGATCTGCAGACCGCTGACTTTGCACCAAAAGCAATTCATCTAAAATCACAAATTTGGCATTCACTAATGAATCTATTTTTGGTAGGCCCTTATCCAATTCAGTTCCAGGCTCAACCAATTCTCCTAGCTCAAGAATTTTTTTATTCACCTCATTGATCTGGAAGTTATAATCATCCAAATAATTTCCATCTTTGGTTAAACCATAGGATTTTACAGAATTTTCGGCATCCGAAATATCCACCATCATGCCTTTTAACAACACCACGTTTTCATCTAACTGAGAATCTTCACTTACTTTATCAACGATTGATTGAAGTGAATTATTGACGAAGAAACTAATAGAAACAACGGCAAATAGCACCGCAAAGAGGATGACTAATACTTTTTTTTCAAAAGCAACTTTCTTCATTTCTTAATTATTCTGAATCAATTAGTTAAACAGCAGCGAATGCAAAGAATCGCCACACAAAATTAGCCACAAAAAGCCAGAGTTCAGAATGTAAATCAAAGAACTTATCAGCATCTTATCAAGACCCTTAGCACGAGAATTTCTTTTTTTTTTCACTTTTCGAATAAATTTTATATTTTTAATTCGAACTATATGCATAAACATGTTTGACGGAAAAGTTGATTATCAGGGTAATCCGAGTTTTAAAGTCGGGAAATACAACCAATGGTATGAAGATGGATTCTTCTATTATGACGGTAAATACTACCTCTACTCTGACGATCGTCATGAGCAAATTTATCATTCTGAAGTAATTGCTGAAAGCAGAGCTGAATTTGAAGAATATTGTGAAGACGGATCTACTGATATCCCAGATTCTTTTTGGGAGGCAGTTAACGCCCTAGAATAATTTTTTGAGATTGAAAACGATCATTGACCCTTAACTTGAAAATATATGCTCCAGAAGTTAAGTGGTTTAAATCATGGTATTGTTCAGTGCCTTGGTATTGCATCACCTCTTGTCCTAAACTATTGTAGATAAAAAAGCTTGTATTAGCCCCTTTTGAATTGATTTGCAATGATTTCGCATCACCATTCACCTTTACTTCAATTTCGGAAGGATTTAATTCTTGATTTGAGGCCGTTTCATCCAAAACTACCGTCATCACAACCGGGAGATGATCACTCACCCTGTGCAAGGCATTGGCCACCGAATCAGGAACTGAAAAATTCGTAGGAGAATTAATTTCTTGATTGTATCGATTACCGTCCTGACCTAAAGCCTCATAACTATTCGATAAATACTGCACCCCGTTGTCGTTATTTAGCACATCTTCAGAAACAAAAATCAAATCAAAGCGGTCATCCATTCCGCCGCCTGAGCCTCCTCCGTAACCTCCTCCAGTTCGCGTACTTTGCGTGTGTACATCTGCAAAAGCGCTATTGCTCGACCAGTTTCCATCAACATTTATTGGGTCAAACATAGGGACGTCACCTGTATTTTTAAGCGTCAACACAGCAGATTCAAAACCTGAATAAACATTCATATCTCCACCAATAAAGACATTCTCAACCGTGGCACTGATTGAATTCAAATAGAATTTTGCCTGCTGAATTTCGGTATTGCGTTGCTGATAATCTGCCGATCCAGCTTTGAGGTGACACACAAAAAAGTAGCAATAAATGGTGTCACTTTGAGCAGATAAATTAGGCGCTTTATAATACATTCTGTATACCGAAATATCTCTCAACACCGTACCAATTTGCTCTTGACTTACTAAGCCCAATTTATTGGTGTTATAAATTAACATGTTATCCGTAAATGGACCGTCTAGATAAGTTGCTCGCGCATAGTTGGTTTTACCGTAAACATTAAAAGCATTGTTCAAAATCAAATCAGCCCCAGCAGCAGATTCTAATTCGCAAATGGCATATACATCTGGGTTAACATAGGAAACAATATTTCGTAAACTATCGGCCCTATCTGGTGTGGTACCCGGAAAATTCAGCATGTTATGATACATGATTCTTAACGAATCTTGAGCCAACATTGAACTGGATGCAAGAACTAGAAATATGAGCAAGAGTTGTTTCACCAAACAAAGATAAGTGAAAGTAGAACGTGTTTTACAGCTTTTTGTTTTTAACGGTTAACTACAAAGAAGGCACAAAGCGCTCAGAGGACTAAAGCTTCAATTCAAAGCAAGAGTACTAGGTGAACTTGGTGCATGGAGAAACGGCTTTGTGAACTCTGTGGTTAAATTGAGCGTTTAATTCACCCTACTATCAATGACAACAAGACAATCCACAGATTTCTCTTATATTTGTTGTAACACAAATTCAGCATTTAACCCATGAACAAACTCATTCCATTCATTTTTCTTCTCTTCATTTATGCAGGGATTAGTTTTGGACAGCAGTCAAAATTCGACAATTTCACCCGCCTAGAATCAAAGGGTGATATTCCAGAGGATTTCATCAAATTGGCCAGTTTAGAGGCCGAAGAAGACCTAAAAGCAAATCGTACAGAAGGTTTAGACGAAGATTTCTTTTTAAAAACACGATTTGAAATTAAGAACCTACTTTTAAGTGGTCAGGTCTTGTTTAATGATGACCTCACGAAGTATGTTAACAAGGTCGCCAAAAGTATATTAAGAACTGAAAAAGAACTCAAAAAAGAACTTCGATTTTATGTCTTAAAAAGTGATTATGTCAATGCCTTGTCAACGGATCAAGGAATCATTTTTGTCACCTCTGGCCTTATTGCTCAATTAGAAAACGAGGCACAATTGGCATTTATCCTTGCTCATGAAATAGCTCATTTCAAAGAGGAGCATCTACGTGAAAGCTATATAGATACAGAATACATCCGAAGTCGTAGAGGAGATAATTACAATTTATCTAAATCTGAAATCATTGAAAAATTGAGTACTCACAGTAAAGAAACTGAACTAGAGGCTGATGAGAAAGGTATCGAATTGTATCTAAAATCAAATTATTTAGTAGATGAGATATTGTCAACATTTGATGTATTACTCTACTCTTATTTGCCATTTGATGATATTATAGTGGATACTAACATGTTCAACACTGAAAACTTCGTTATTCCTTCAGGGTTCTTTCCAGACAGTATATTGCCAATCACTAAAAGTGAGGATTATGACGATCGTAACAGCACGCATCCCAACATTAAAAAAAGAACTGATGCGGCCTTCGATTATTTAGAATTGAACAGTAAAAAAGTAAGAGCAACTGCCGATAAAAAGTATCAGGTGGTTAGCGAAGAGGAATTTGAAGAATTAAGGAATCTTGCACGATTCGAAAACATCAACATTAAAATTGCAAACAGAGATTATATCGAGTCCATGTACTTGATTTATTTATTGCAAAGAGATTTTCCGGACAATTATTTCTTAGAGCTATCCATGGTGAAGTCATTGTATGGCTTAGCCTGCTATAAAAACAACAGAAAATACCGCCGTGTAACACCAAAGCTTAGAAACATTGAAGGAGAAAGCTACAAGTTACACAGCTTATTTGACAACTTAAGTCCTAGACAATTGGCTGTAATGGCGTACCGTTATGCTTATGATTTAAGAGTAAAATATCCAAACAAGCCTGAAGCTAAAAACTATGAGAAAGGGGCAAAAAAGAATTTAGCTTTAACCAAGGACATTGAATTTGATAGATTCTCATCTGTCACAACTAAAGAAATAGCCGATACGAATCGCGTTGTATTAACGGAAGAAGAGATTGAAGATTCTATTAAAAAAATTGATGAATCTGGATTGTCGAAATACCAAAAAATTAGATTAAAGAAAGAGCTAAACTCCCTGTCAAATAGTTCAGGACTGAGCATTGCGGAAAACGAATTTGAGTATGAATGCTTAGCAGATGTGGTATCTAGTTCTGATTTAGTATCGGATTTAAGCCGAATTCGAGCGTCAAAGGATGAAGAAGTTGAAATCACTGATAATGCCATTTCAAAAGTCATCATTATCGAACCATATCTAACTTTTCATAAGCGTTCAAGCAATGTCGATTATTTAAAAACAGAAAAGAAAGCTAATGTCGTCAACTACAGTATGTCAAGGGATTTTAAAGGGCTCGATTTAGAAAGTATCTTTTTAGGAAACGTTCTCACAAACTCTGATTTAGCAGAACGTTACAATGAGATGGGATTAATCAACTCATGGGCAGAAGAAAGCTTTAGCCATGAAGATCTAGACATTATTAATTCAAATGCAGAAGCAATGAAAAAAGTAGGCAGTCATCACGGCACAAATAAGCTATTAATATCAGCTGTTACCATTGATGATTATAAATTGAAAAGGATTGAATTTACAGGTGTTGTTTTGGATTTAGAAACAGGTCAAATTACCAAAACCATTAATAAACGAATGAAACTGACTGGTAGAAATAAAAATCTTGAGTTTTTGGTGTATTACGCCAAAAAGCAAATCTCAATTAATACGATTGAACAATGAAAAAACTAGTATTACTTATCGCGATTTTATCAGTAGGATTTGTCAATGCTCAAACGGGATACTTTGGGTCAAAAAACATTATCAGCCTAAATTATATTGGAGCACCGGCTTTAGCTACGACTTGGAAAACCAGCAATTTTACTAGTCTGAACGACTACGAATTAAAATCGGGTTTTAAAATTCAAAGTCCCTCTAATCGCCTAACTTTTGATCACATTCTAAACGATAAAATTTCTATTGGTCTTGGCTATACATTTAGCAATGTTAGGGTGAGAACCACGAATTACTTTTTTTTAGATTCATTGGGAGGATTCGACAGCAGGCCTATTTCCAATATTCATATGTTCAATCACTCTGCAAGCCTTAATATCAAAGTGGCTCGGGGAGGTTGTATTAATCCGGTTGGAAAATATTGGGGGGCAGAAATTGTATTTGGTCGTGCGAGCTATCGCGACAATCCTTTATTGCCTAATTTTGATCCTCCAGGGATGAATTCGTTATTTATTAATGGATTTATAGGAAGAACTTTTGCCTTGACAAACTCACTATTTCTATCACTTGAAGGACGAATTAATGTATTAGGGTTTACTTCAAACGGTCGATACATTGGTTCAAATGTTTGGGCGTTAGCTGAAGATTATGCAACTGATATTTTACTTTACAGCTTCCCTAACACCGGTAATCAGGAGGTTTATTCTGATAATCAAGGACAAGACAGAAACAATACACGAAGATTGAGTCGTGCGCTTTTTGAATACAATTATATCGCATTCAAAGTTGGGGTGCATTATGCTTTTTAGATGAATTTATCAATTTATATAGTGTAAAATACACCAAAGCTAAACCAGCAATACTTGCTATCGCGAACCACATAGGATGAGCGATCATCAACAAATTCATTATTGACATTAAAATGAAGATGAGGCAGAAAATATGCAGTGGTTTGGACTCTTTCGCCATTTTTATTACAACCAATCCTCCTGCTAATAAGCCTAGCAATTGTCCTACTATTACCGCAATCAATGCTCCGCTAGGAATCACTTTCATATAAGCCGCTACTTGATCTTGATCAGTAAAATCAAGTCCTTCAGGTAAAGGATAAATTTTATGCGAAAGGATATCGCCTACTATAACAACAACTACAGCTACAGCGATTCCCGTCAAAACAGCCCACAACTTTTTCATAACCAATTTTGGATTAAAGATACTTCGATTTGTAATAATCAGGCATGCTAAACGTATTATAGAAGATGATTTACCTGAAAACAATCGCTATTGCCAGCTTGATGATGTCTTTGAATTTTGGAAGGGCTCAAACGCTCAATTATTCACCTGGGCAATCAATCAATAAAACAGTAAGTCAATCTTATTACGATTCTGACTTTATTTATTTCACCAACATCAGCGATAAAGCTATTGAAATTGAATTTAGTTTACTTGACAATACCTTTGCCAATGAATGGAGCGCTTCGTTTTGCACCAATTTAACTTGCTACAATAAAATTCCGAAAGCAGGTTCACTTGGCACTTTATCTCCTGGCGAGCAAGGCTACTTTTTATTCAATTTAGCAGCGAACGAAACTACGGGCAATGGTGAAGTGCGAATACTCATTACAAGCGAACAAGACGCATCATTATCTGACACAGTGAGGTTTAACTATACTGTTACCGAGGACGGGACAATTGAAGCAGGGCCTTGGGCGAAAGTGAATTTTGACCAAGGCATTTTCACGGTTTTATTGGCCCAAATTAATATTGAAACTAGTTTAATTATCTCCAATTTAGAAGGTAAGATAATTTACAATGAAACACTTTCTGCCATTACTTCTGTGCCCTTGAGAGACCACCCCAAAGGGGTTTATATCTTTAAAATTGAAGATGCCTCTGGCAGAATTCTGAAAGATAAAGTCCTTAATTTTTAACCCATAGATTTTTAGATTGATGAGATTATCGATATTT